>JAHDHB010000189.1:2932-10684 GCA_020631545.1 Saprospiraceae bacterium
CCATCCTGAGACCTATCACGATAAACAAGAATAGGTATTCAGAGGGCAACCACAAGGATTTGCCCCTACGGATTTCAGGATAAAGGTAGCCATCTGCATCTATAAAATATGAAGCGATAAACTCCAGAAGAAAGGCTCCCGAAAACTAAAACCTACCCCCTGAGTAGGGGCAATCCTTCATGGTTGCCCTAGCAAGAAAGGTAATTCCTCGATCCTGACTACTGAGTAGTCGTTATGGGGAAGTCCTTTGTCCTTTGTCTATTTTCAAGCGAAGCGACAAAAACATCTAGTTTCTTCGATAATACACAATAAGAACAGTTCTATAAGGCAGCAATATTTTAGCCCTATCCCTTACCATATTCCTACCCCTTGATATATCTTTATTACCATAAAATTATTACCTTTGTGTTCGACTTCTACCTATTAATCAAGGACACCAAAACATACTTTTAATTCTTCCTCTTTAAATAGGTATCGCAATCTAAATCAATTAATTCCCTTTTACTTTTAAGTATTTAGGAATCATCGTGTACACTTTTAGCAATAGAGGTGCGCTTTGCTAGTGCCAAAATGGTATAAATAAATACGAATTCGGCGCCTATTCCTTACGTCTTTCTTGGTTTTGGCTAAGAAACAATTCCTAAAAGGGAACTCTATAAATGGCTAATTCATTGGGTAAACCAATAGATTTTTTATACTTTTAGTGGCTATTTTGCTGTCCTTACTGAACAAGGCTCTAGATTATACATTGAATTACTTGTAGCCTTAAATTAGTCAGGGAAGTTTTTAATTTTCAAGACTTTGGTTATTAGTAGGAAACATTTTTGTAAATTTAAAAGTTGAAATAAAACTATCTCCTACGTACAAAATCAGCCTAGACAACAATTAGCTTAAGACAAGAACAATAAAATTCCAGTATATGAAAACGTATTCGCGTTTGCTTTTATTCATGACCTGTTTTTGCTTTTCCATTATGGTACAAGCAACAAATGTATTGCCTCCCGATCCTCCTACGCCTAGTAGTAATGGCCCCTTATGTGAAGGTAGTGGTACTAGTTTGCAACTGACGGCTAATCCTCCAGCAGTAGGCGGCCCTTATACGTTCCATTGGAAAGGCCCAAATGGATTCATTTCTTCTGATGAAAACCCACTTATTGCCAATCCAACGATAGACAACTCAGGCGTTTATACGCTAACTATCGAAGATGCAACAGGAATAGAGTCTGGATCTGTTACTGTAGAAATTCGCGAGACGCCTAACCAACCCTTTATTACAAGCAGCTCAAGTACGCTTTGTGAAGGAGAAACGCTATCACTAAGTGTTCCCACTTATACAGGAACAACGGTAGAATATGCTTGGGAAGGCCCAAATGGTTCTTTTCCAAATGTCAATAGTCCTATATTAACGGAAAGCAATATTGATGCTATGTCCGTCGGTGATTATACGATTCAAGTAACGGTAGATGGCTGCTCTTCAGCTACCTCACCTCCTTTTACCTTAGCCGTCGAAAGTGTCCCAGTTGTTGTTAATGATACTGATACTATAGAGGAAGACAGAACAAGTACAACGCTTGATATTTTAGCCAATGACGACTTGACAAATACACCTGATTATGCCGTTAATATCATCATGGAGCCAGAATATGGAGTTGTTTCTTCGAATGGTGATGGTACTTATGACTACACGCCAAACACTAATTTCGTAGGAACTGACGGCTTTACTTATGAAGTTTGTAATAATTCTTGTGAAGCAGCTTGTTCTTCAGCGTTTGTTTCTATCGTCGTAAATGCTAGTGCTGCTTGCACTCCACCAAGTGTTTTCACACCAAATGGTGATGGCGCAAACGATACCTTTAGAATCAATTGTTTACCTTTTTACCCAGATGCTGAACTACAAGTATTCAATAGATGGGGCGATCATGTTTATAAAGGACAAAACTACCAGAATGATTGGACGGGGACGATGAATGGGGAAGAGTTACCTGTGGGTACCTACTATTATGTTCTAAAATTAAATGATACCGCAGGGCAAGTACTTTCAGGTTATATCTATTTACAACGATAGTAGACGCCTGATGCAAGACTTTTACCCCAAACTACTTAAAAAATTGAAAATACGAATCATGAAAAAAATATTGACGACTTTCATCTTGATGAGTTGTTTCCAATGTGTAATTTGGGCACAGCAAGAGCCTCATTATACCCATTTCATGCAAAATAAATTGGCCTTTAACCCTGCTTATGCTGGTAGTCATGAAGTAGCTAGCATTTCGGCTTTATATCGCAGGCAATGGGTAGGGCTTAATGATGCGCCCCATACACAGACGATTTACACTCACATGCCTTTATTTGAAAATCGTGTAGGTTTTGGCTTAGGGTTAATTCATGATACGAATGGGCCTATTCAAGATTGGAATGCCACCATGAGCTATGCCTATCGTATTGAAGCGGGAAAAGGGAAATTGGCCATGGGGCTTCAAGGAAGTGTCAAAGCACAACGCATAAACTTCAGCTCTTTGACCGCCAATGACTTGGTGGACAATGCCTTAGTAAATGAAAACGCTAGTAAAATCTTACCCGGCTTTGGAGCTGGACTATACTACTATTCGGATAAGTTTTATGCGGGGGCTTCTATTCCTAATCTTATTAGAAATAGTTTGTCCTACACTGAAAATGGCGCAGAAGAAGCCAATCAAGAGATACGTCATTTTTATATGATGACAGGCGCCGTATTTGGTAAAAAAGTCAAGTTCAAGCCTAGTGTTTTGTTCAAATATGCACACAATACTCCTTTCGATGCCGATCTAAATCTTTCCGTTTTATTCGCTGATAGGCTATGGGTAGGAGCGACTTACCGTATTGAGGATGCTCTTGCTGGTTTAATTGGTGTTCAGATTGGGCAGCAATTCCGCCTAGGAGCTAGTTATGACTATACCCTGACGCCCTTGAAGGAGGTCAGTAGTGGTAGCATTGAAGTGTTTGCGGAATACTTGTTCCGATATAAGAATGATTTCTTAATGAACCCAAGGTTCTTCTTTTAAAAAAGTGGCGGCAGAAATGCGTTGAACGTCAAAATGAATTGAATTATAGTAAATGAATGCTCGCATGAAACATATACAACTCGTCTTTTTGCTTCTGCTCATCAGTTGTTTTGCAACATCTACCCTCTTGGCACAATCCGTGGCCAAGGCTGATAAAGCCTATGAAGGAAATGGGTATGCAGAAGCCATAGATTTGTACTTAGCCAGCATAAGCAAGGACAAAGATGCCAAAGTAGATAGAAAGTCAATGATTCGATTGGCCAACAGCTATCGACTTATCGGGGATTATCAAAATGCAGAAAAATGGTATTCTCAAATCGTGGAATCTAGCAGAAAAGCTAAATACCGACTCTTTTACGCCCAAGCTTTGCAAAGCAATGGGAAATGTGAATTAGCCAAAAAATATTTCTTGGAATATCATGAACTCATCATGAACGATTCCACCAATTTAGATTTTGATGTCTTGGGCAACCTTGATGGGCGTGGAAAAACACTAGCAGAAGGCTGTGAAACCGATTTCCCTGACAATCCTCAAGTAGAAGTCAAAAATCTCGCTAGTATCAATTCTGATAAACTGGACATGAGCCCAACCTATTATAAGGGAGGAATTGTCTTTGCTTCTAATAGAGGGATTGACCGCCTAAAATCCAATACCGATTCTTGGTTGGATGAGCCTTTTATTGACTTATTCGTAGCAGAAAATACGGATGATGGTGGTTTTACTACGCCCGTTCCTTTCTCTAGAACAATCAATTCTAGGTTTCACGAAGGCCCTGCGTCTTTTGACCGCCTAGGGAACATCATGTATTTTACTAGGAATAACTTGAACGGTAGTAAGCGTGTAAAAAACAGCAGAGGCCAAACAAAACTCAAAATCTACTCAGCGGAATGGGATGAAGAGGAATGGGGCAATATCAAAGAACTTCCTTTTAATAGTGATCAACGCAGCGTTTGCCATCCTTCCCTTGCCGTAGATGGTTCTACCTTATACTTTTCTACGGATCGCCCTGGTGGTTTTGGAGGCATGGACATTTATGTCTCGTACTTCAGAGAAGGAAGATGGACAAAACCTAAAAACCTTGGCCCTGAAGTAAATACAAGAGGAAACGAAGTTTTCCCTTTCATTCATGATGATGGAACGCTTTACTTCTCCTCAAATGGCCATCAAGGAATTGGAGGACTAGACATTTTGTCTGTACAGCATGTAGAACTAGGCGATACCGCTTTTTGGGCTGGTGTAAAAAACCTAGGACGTCCGTTCAATACAACACAAGATGACTTCGGTTTCATCTTAGATATTCGTAAAAAATCAGGTTATTTCTCTTCCAATCGTCCAGGCGGAAAAGGAAGTGACGATATTTACAGCTTCCGCATGCCACCGGGCCAAGAGTTAAAAATCGAAGCACCAAGAATCAATTGGGTGGCCAAAGTACAAGTATCGGATCGCTCTACACGTCAAGCTATTGAAGGTGCTAAAGTTACCATTTCTAACTGTGGCACATCAGGAGGTTTTACCGCTAGGCTGGTTCCTGTAGAAGGAAAAAGTGATGAATTCACCCTCCGCATCATCAAAGGAGGCTATGGAGACGGAAGCGCAGAAAATGCACTTACCGATATTGCAGGAGAAGTACGCTATGATTTGGAAGGGGGAATGGATTATTGTTTTACTGCTGAAAAAGATGGCTACGAAATTGCAGAGAAAAAATTCTCTACGCATGAATATGATACGGATAGAGAAGTAAAACTCAAAATCTTCTTGAAGGAAAAACCTACTTGTACTGAAGTTTCAGGTACGGTTTACAACAAACGATACAACAGTTCAATTCCTGATGCAACCATCACCATTGTAAACAAATACACAGGAGAATCGGAAACGATTTATTCCGACGATAAAGGACGTTATGACGCTTGCTTGGTTTGCAACGCGCTTTTCACTATCAAAGGAGAAAAGAAAGAAGTAGGGTTTATCACTAAAGAATTCTTTGCTGCCGAAGCTATTTGTGGAAAAAAACAAGGGATGGACTTACTGCTAGAAGAACCTCCAAAGCCTAAAGAAGAAAAAAAGGAAATGGAAGAACTTTCAGAGGTTAATCCCTATATCGGCCAAAAAGTCATTTTGGAAAACATCTTTTATGAGTACAATAAGGCCGTTATCAGCCCTAGTTCTGAGAAAGATTTGGATAAATTGGCTAGAATCATGAAAGCCTACCCTAGTCTCGTCATTGAATTAGCTTCACATACAGACTCAAGAGGTAGTCGGGGCTACAACAATAATCTCTCTCAAAAGCGTGCCGATGAAGCTGTTAAGTACTTGATGCGTCAAGGCATTAATCGGGAAAGATTGAGCGCTAAAGGCTATGGAGAATCTGAACCCGTCGTGGAATGTCGCAACAAAGAAAATTGTTCTGAAGAGGACCACCAAGCCAATCGCAGAACAGAGTTTAGAATTCTTCGCTTTGACGAAAGTATTGATATAAAAGGGCTTTTCGAAAGCCAAAAATAAATGCTGAAAGGCGTTATTTCCAGCTATTTTGGCCTCTTTTCTTAGGAAAAGGGGCTTTTTTTATGCTATTACACTAATCTAGCGAATCCACTATTATGAAGTGAGTATAATGAAGCTGTAGTCTTCGCTTAAAATTTCACCCTTTCAGGGTTTTCGCACTAATCCATTTCTTTTTCTATAATCCCTTCAGGATTTACTCTTATTATTTATCTGAATTAGAGGTAAACTCTGAAAGGGTGAAATGATTAGTCCTTAAATTCACCGATAAAAGTTCGCAAAAAGCCTCCACGCACGATTTGGCTCGTTCAAGCAGCGGCTATGAATTTTGTTTACTGACGCTGTAAAATAGCCTGTTTGATACTCCCGTCTTGCTCAAAAATCGGAGCAAGATTCATTAAAAGGCCACTTCACAATTCTTTGGAGAAGCATCAAGTGGTGTCCTCAGAGCATTTAGGGGCAAAGCTACTAGACTATCTAATCCCTTTTTCAAGCTAATAAGCATTTAAAAAAAACAGATTCTAGACCTAATCCGTAGCTATATTTTTTTATTTGTGAAAAGAATCTGCTAAATTTGGTCTTACCTTTCTGATTTCCCTTCTCATCCAGTATTCCAACTACTGGTCATGTACGCTTGTGCAAGGAACTATGAACTTTCGACGCTTTGCTTGAAAAGACACGTTAACAACAGACAATCTTCGATAGCTATCGAGATATATTTTTATATCAAAAAAATATCGTAAAAAGTCTCTTGATGTGAGAAAACCAAGCTGCTATAAAAATCACGTTTATAGCCTGAAATGTAGTCATACACATAAAATCAACGATGATGAAAGAATGGAACATCTTAGACCTTATTGATGTGCTAAAGGAATACGAGGAGGGAAACACGGAGTTTGAGGAGTATTTGGAGCAATTTGATGAAAAAGTTCATACTCTATGGCGATTTATGACCATAAAGAATGAAAAGGAAGTGTCAACGAATGAACCGAAATCCCAAGAAGATGAGCTTCAAGATTTAACGGAAAGACTTCGTGAGTTTTTGGTCGAGTTTCTTCTAGAAAAAGAAAAAACGAAGGAAAAAGCGTTTAGTCAATCGAAGGAAAACGAACTCAGCAAACGATTTTACAAGGAATGGAAGTTTTTTGAACAAGAGCAAAATCACTGGAGTACTCAACGAACTAAAGCGAGTATCGAACAGAATAGTGCGTTACTCAAAAAGTTCTTCCTGCTCAATAGTTTAAGAAACTGCATTGATGCTCTGACAATTCGTAGAGCGAATAGGGAAGAGATTGAAGTAGAGCTATTCGCAGAAATTGAGCATTTAATGGGCTTGTTGCCAACTGAAAAAACACCATTGACTAAAGTCCAAATAGCAGCAATACAGTATTTTATATCACCAAGTTTAGATGCTTACTATGTATTCAAGACTATTTATTTTGATAATATTGAAGGACTTAGCGCTGAAAAAGGATTTTTGTTAATGTCTTTAGTCAATGCTTTGGCTATCATTTCGCTTCCTGACGAAAATGCTAGGCGTGAATATCTTACGCTCTTTCGATTTGGAATCGAAAATGATTTGTTAATTGAAGATGGTCATATTCCTTTATCTGTATTTAATAATGTCATATTTGTAGCGGATTCTTTAGGGGATTACGACTTAATCGAACGAGCGATTAACCATTTAGTCCATTGTATTTTTGATGATTATGACCGAAAGGTTAGTTTGCTTTTAGCAAATGCTTACTTGTGTTTTGGTAGAGAGAAATATGCCGAAGCAGTCGTGTTTTTGAATAAATTAGAAACGTTGAATTTGCTTACCCCTTTAATTCGTTGTAAAAAACATGTTTTAACAATAAAATGCATCTATGAAGAAGGAAATAAAAAAGACAAACATAACATTCTTTATGAATTGAACAAGAAAGGACGTTCTTTTACTAGGATGCTATCTCGTCAATTAATACAGGGTGATATTACTCCTATTTATAAGCAAAGCTATCAAAACTTTATTAACCTAGTTTTTGGAATGGCTAGAAATTACAAAAAGGATGGAATAAAAAAGTACATTTCAACAAAGTTGAATTCTTATAACGGCGATATCATTGAGATGAGATGGTTAAGGAAAAAAATAGCGGAACTTAAGGACTGATAAGCTCCACCATCAGCAATTCTTGGTTTGCAAAAGCAATAGGAAGCTATCGTATGTTCGCA
>JAHDHB010000190.1 GCA_020631545.1 Saprospiraceae bacterium
CACTAGAGACGGTCACTTTTACCTCAGCTAATGGAGAGTTAATGATGAAAATCAAAAACTTAGGTACTTTTGACTATGGCTGTACTTCTATTCAAGTAGAAAGAAGTGTTAGCTCTGTCGGAGCATATACCGCAGAATTTAAACGTGCGGGCGTAGTAGAAAGTCATTTAGCATCAAAAACTTTTAATATCTTCACGACCAATAACGATCCCTCTGGTATTTTTGAAATTACGCTATACTATACACAAGCAGAAGTAGATGGCTATACCGCAGCTACCGGAATTCCATGGTCTGGAGCATCTATTATAAAAGGCAGAGAGCCCTTGAGCTTAGTCAATCCTTCTACTCCAGCTGTAGCTAATCCAATTGAGCCCATCCAAGGCTTTTTAACTGGAAATATAGGTTCGGACTACTACATCACAACCATTTTTTCAACTGGTTTCACCTCAAATAGCGGTCTAACGGGCTTTGGGGTAGGTGATGGAAATGCTGTGCTTCCAATAACCCTCCTTGAAATCAGCGGTCAGCTTGAAGAAGACTATGCCTTATTAGAATGGTCTACACAAAGCGAAATCAACAACGAAGGATTTATGGTACAACGCTCCTTCGATGGTCTTGAGTTTTCAGATTTAGCATTTATAGAAGGAGCAGGCACCCAATTTACGCCACAGTCCTATGAATTTAAAGATTATGATTTACGATTGGATAAGCAATATTATCGATTGAAGCAAATTGATTTTGACGGTAACTTTGTCTATTCTAAAACGATCATTATCAATACAGAAGGAGATCGAGCGCTTGATATACTTAGTGTTTCTCCAAATCCGTTCATCGACAATTTTCAAATTGCTCTCAACAAAGACATTTCCGAACATTTAACCATACGATTGTTCGACATGACTGGCAGATTGATGAGCGTTTTGTATAATGATGAATTTGACGGACGAATTTTGCCTTTACAAGAAAATTTACAACTCCTAGCACCTGGCGTATATGTTATCCATATTAGCGGGGAGGATATTTCTTTGAACAGGCGAATTATAAAACAATAAATAGCCCACCAATAGGAACTTAAATTCGTTCTTGAAGTAGTTCTACCTTAGCTAGAATTTCTTTGAGTGTTTCTTGAAATTCTGTTCCCATTTTTAGGTGTTCATTCGGATATTTATCTTTTAGAAAAGAAAGTATTGCATACCAAAGAAGCATAAAACGTTCTTGTATTTGTGCTTCTTTGGCTATTTTATTCGTAAAATAGTTGTGCAAAGAATGTTGTTCTCCAGCCGCAAGCAAAAAAAGCGTCATTTGTTGTACGGCTTTATTATTCCCTATGACTATTGTATTTCCTAATACTCCATGCTTAAGCGCATTTAGATACCACTCCTTAGCTTTTCTATATTTTCTATGCTCATAATAGAACATAGCTAAGTTTAGCATTCCCAGATTTTCATCCATTGCTGCTTGCCTAAGATACGCTTCCCCCTCTTCCTCTTCTCCTAGTACTAGTTGTAAAATCCCTAGATTATTATATGCCATTGCCCACCCATGCTCAGCGGCTAATTTTAAATAGTTTCGGGCCTTAGATGCTTGTCTTTTTTCAAGATAGAAACAACCTAAACAAAACATCGCCATAGCGTTTTGCTCTTCAATTCCTTGTTGTAGATAACGAACTGCCTCTTCATCCTTGCTAAAATGACACCAATATATTAATCCAAGACTCAAAGCATCTAAGACATCCATCTTTTCCAAAGAGTCTATAGCTAAAGAGTATTCCTTATTAGAATAATGGTTCTTTGCTTCTTTGTATTTATTTTTATCAAAAACATTAAGGATTTGCCCAAATGTCTTTTTAAAAACCAGAGATTCAGCCTTTGCTAGGATAAACTTCGTTTTTTTCAAATTACCTATAGAATAATAAACGGCTTGCGGCTCCCCAAGTGCTAGGTTTGAACTTTTATTTAGTATTCCTCCGCACCATTCTTCCATAAATTTAAGAAACCATATAATCCGTTGTTTTTCCTTTTGCCGGCCATGTTTCATCAGGTACCAGATGTTAAAAAACCGTTCAGAGATTTGGTAAAGATGATTTTTAGTATTGGTTTTTATTTTTGTAACGATTTCATTTTTCACCAATTGATTAAGCTGAGCAGAAATCTTTTTGCTCTCCATTCTTGTACGTCGGCTAATTTCCTTTGCACTCAGCGCATCCCACTCTAAGGCAATTGTGTTAACTATTTCTTGTTGTTGTGCGGATAGGTCATCCATTCGGTGTTTGAAAAATGGTGAAATTCCTTCAAGGATCTTATTCAGGTCTCGAATAGCATTTCCATATTTATCTTCAACAAAAGTATCAAACATTAACACCATTGATTGAATAACACCTCCTGTAATTCGGCGCATAGTTTCTATCCTTGCCCTATGCTCTTTGTCAAGCTCTAGATCGACTTGCCCATCGTTCAATCTATCCATCTTTAAGACTAAAGACTGTGCTTCTACTTCATTTAAGCCTTTTAAATAAAAAATTTTAAAAAACTGATAAAAGGGATGTTTATAATCATAGAATGCTTCTAGTGTAGTGTTAGTTGCCGCAATTATCCTTATATCAGAAGAGGTCTGAAGTATTTTCCGAAGCCTATGAGCTTCTCCTTGGGTAAATTTTCGAAAAATATACTCAAAATTATCAATAAATAAAACAAGCTTTTTGTTTTTAGCTTGTAATGTTGTTGTTAATAGACGGAATAAGGCTTTTTCATACTCATCATGCTCCAAATACTGCATGGATAAAGATTCAAACTGATAGCTTAAGTCCTTGAATACACTTGAATCATCTTCTAATAGTTCTACTAATCGTTCCCAAAGTTTGTAAAGGGTTCTAATACCATACTCTTCATCATTAAAAATAATCGGAATCATCCATTGATTTAAGGTTTCATCCTGTTCAATTTCGTATTTTAATCTTAGGAGTAAAGTTGTTTTTCCCATACCACGTTTTCCTTCTATAAGAATGTGTTGTTCGGGATATTTCATGTCTCCATCCTTAATTTCCCTATATAGTCTCTTGAATATAGATAACCGAACAACAAACCCTTTCACAAGTTGATCCTTAGATTGGTTTCTTGGATTATGTCTTAAAGAAAATGAAGTGTTTGTCGATTTCATATTTACATTATCAAAACTAATAATTTAGCATCTAAAAGTTTCAGTGATTGTTCGCTGATCGTGAAGTTACGTCCTTCCCTTAAAAATTAAATTTTCATGATGAATGATAGCCCTTATGCTGGAGAAACCAAAGGTGAACTACCTAATCTCTTCGTGCAAAATTTTCTACCTTATTTCGATCAGAAAAATAGATAGAGTAGAAAATCGCCATGTCCTCAACTCATAATTCGTATCCAGATGGCTGTCGCAGATTACACGAAATTTAACCAAAAAAAAGACCATGTACATTCTTGATTATGTATAAAAACATTAACGCACACATTTTAACCACCACAATTGCAAGATCGGAGAGTTAAAACGATATTTGCCTCCACTAGAATTAATATAGCCATCAAATTCCAACATTTCTAAAAGGGAATAAGCAGTTTTATCATCAAAGGTTTCAACAGAAACTTCATTTTCTTTTGCAATCGTAGAAAGAATCGTTTTGGCAAGCTTAGCTTCTTCTAGATTCAGTGATTTATCCAATCTACTGTAATAATTTTCAAAGTAGATATTATTCCGGTGTGTGCTTGTTTTCTCAAAAACCTTATCAATGTCTTTTTGGCCAATAGATTCATGACATAAGTCATATTCATCAATCAACATTTGGATAACCAATTGAATATAAAAAGGCATCAACCATTTAAGTTTTTCCAATAAGTAAGGGATGATATCCTCGTTATAATTTACTTGGTAGTAATCCAACAATTTTGCAGAAAAATCTAACGCTTCTTTGTAAGTTAGGGGAGGGACTTCTACGATGTTAAGGTCATTAACTGCTGCTGTAGCATTTAGTTTTTTGGTAATATGCGGCAATCCAATTGAGCCTGTATAAATAAATCGAATTCCCCCATCTGAAATTTGTCGAATTCGTCGATTGACATGAAGGAATTTCTGGGCGGCTTCTTTTCCATATTTTTTACTAATTCGTTCTAAGGCTATTGGAAATTCATCGACTAACAAGACAACAATAGGATCTGAGCCATCTAAGTTGGTCATTAGTTTTTCAAATTCTTCACTATATTTTGGTTTTACTTTTTCTGTTGCATGGACTTCTACTAGGTCCCAAACTTTTATGGATTTGACGCTATCTACAAATTCAGCAAACTTATTCCTTGATTTTTTTGAAAATCTATGTAATTGGCCTATAGCATTACTATCTAGTAGTAATTCTGAAAGCATCATGAAGTAGGTTTCGGGTTCTTCTGCATCTTCTACATTGGCATATAGGAAGATATAGTTTTCTTTTGGATTGTCTTCGAGATATCGCATTATGGAAGTTTTCCCGGAGCGTCTTGGTGCTGAAAGAAAAATATGGCTTCCAGAATCGAGTCTGCGATAGATTTTATTTATGATGTATTCTCTTGGGTAGAAGTTATCTCCTCTAGGTATTTGACCTACTATGTTTTTCATTGTTCTTTTTTAACAAAAAATAAATTGTCATCCCAAAGTTATGTTTTTCTTTTGGGTTTGTCAATTTTTGACAACATTTTTTTTGTTATCTTCCTTTTTTAGGAAATAGGTCTGCGTTTTTTGGATAGATTGAGATTACATTTTTATTAATTTTCCAATCGTTTTTCTACTAGGTAGTGATTTCTATGGGTGGAGTTCCTTGCTACCATTTCAGCTAAGAAGCCTGTTAAAAAAAGTTGGGTACCTAGAATAACGGTTAGTATACCTAGAAAAAACAAGGGACGGGTAGCAATAAAAAATTCGTTATAAACAAGTTTTGCGATGCTAAGATATAGTAAGATGACAAAACCTATGGCAAAAGAAAGAGTTCCTAATGCCCCGAACAAGTGCATGGGTTTTTTCCCAAATTTCCCTACAAAAGTAATGGAAAGAAGGTCTAGAAATCCATTGATAAATCGGTTTAATCCAAATTTAGTTATTCCATATTTACGAGCTTGATGCTCAACAACTTTTTCTCCAATTTTATTAAAACCTGCTCCTTTTGCAATAACGGGGATATACCGATGCATTTCACCATAAACTTCAATATTCTTCACAACTTCCTTCTTGTACGCCTTCAAACCACAATTAAAATCATTCAAATGGATACCACTCATTTTCCTTGTTACCCAATTAAAAAATTTGGAAGGAATTGTTTTAGAGATAGGATCATAGCGTTTTTGCTTCCACCCAGAAACCAAATCAAGTCCATCTTTCGCTATCATTTTATATAAACCAGGAATTTCTTCTGGGCTATCTTGTAAATCAGCATCCATCGTAATTACTACATCTCCTTGAACAGCCTGAAAACCTTCATTTAATGCTGCTGATTTACCGTAATTTCTTCTAAATTTTATGCCTCGCACATTTGGATTAGACTCCCTTAGTTTCTCAATAATATTCCAAGATCCATCAGTGCTCCCGTCATCCACAAAAAGGATTTCATAAGAAAAATTATTAGATTTCATCACTTTTGCAATCCATGCTTCCAATTCAGGCAAGGATTCTTCTTCATTCAATAAAGGAATTACAACTGATATATCCATCAAAGTATTGTTTAGTAAATTGGAATCTTAATTATCCAAAGCGTTTCCAGCAGGATTCTCTCGCTTTAAAATCAGTGAAATAATTGCCGTAAAAAAAGCACCAACTAAACCTAGAAACGCAATATTAAAAAAGGTTGCACTTAAGGTCATAAATTCTTCTTCGTCTAATTTATCAATAATCTTTTCTAACTGCTCTTCATCTAAGAAATCAGACATCCATCCTGATGTCAACATTTCAATTTGGTAATCCTTTGCCATTGTAATTAAATTCGGATCAATAAAATTAAACAAAACGTACCCAAACAAATTAGCAATTGCACTAATAACAAAAACAGCAATCAGGCCTACTTTAAAAGCTTCACTAAATCCTATAAATCCTCCTAGTTTTGTTTTTTCATTGGATATAGCCAATATGGCTCCAAGAATAAACAATCCAAATAGTTCTAAAAAAGTAAACAATGAACTAAATAAAAGATTAGGATCGATAAAGTAAACAACCATCGTGATCACAACATGAACCAACCCTAGGATTACGCCATATTTTAAACCATTATTTTCCATAACTGCCTATTTTTACTTAAGTTTAACTACTTAAACATGTACAACTAAGCACAATATATTTATATTTTTTTACCCACCCTAGAAAAAAGGATATTTTTCACGCTCTTATTCAAAAATTTCAAGCAATCCATTATTGCATACGCCAATTACTTTTCCTTTAAATTTTTCACCGACAAAAGGAGTATTCCTTGATTTAGAATGAATATCATCCTTACTAAATTCCCATTCAAAGTCAGGACGGAAAAACGTTAGGTTTGCTTCTGCTTGTTCTTCTATGCTCGGAATTGATAATCCAAGCATTTTTCTAGGATTAACGCCTAATTTTTCAATAATTTGTTCCTGAGACAAAATTTCACCGAAATTGGTATTAATCACAGCATAGGTAGTTTCCAAACCCAAAACGCCATAATCTGCATAAAGAAATTCTAATTCCTTAGATTCTGAATCATGAGGAATATGATTCGAGCTGATAATATCAATAACACCTTCCTCCAGTCCTTCTACCAAGGCTTCCTTATCACAAGCTTCTCGTAATGGAGGTAGCACCTTTAGATTAGTATCAAATTCAAGCAAGTGTTTATCTTCAAAAACCAAATTCATTGGATTTACAGAAGTCGTCACTTTAAACCCTTTTTGCTTAGCCTCCCGAATTAATTCTACAGATCGAGCGCAAGAAATATTCGCTAAGTGCAATCTTGAATCTGTATATTCTGATAAATACAGATCACGAGCTACCATCAATTCTTCTGCTAAACGAGGAATTCCTTTTAATCCAAGCGTAGTACTCGTTTCTCCTTCATGAACAATACCTCCTTGGGCGACAGCTTCATTAAAAGGATGGTTAATGATTACCCCGTTAAACGGCTTCACATAAAGTAAGCCTCTCATCATCATTCCACTATCTTGTATTGATTTTTTCCCATCTGAAAAAGCAACAGCTCCTGCTGCCCGCATATCATACATCTCTGTAATTTCTTTACCTTCACAATCTTGAGATACAGCTCCAACAGGAAAGAAATCGACTAAATTCACTCCAGTCTTATTCCGAACATATAAAACTTCAGACTTGGAATGTACCACAGGATGAGTGTTCGGATAACTAGCCAAGCCTGTGAAACCTCCTGCTTTGGCTGCTAAACTCACGGTATTCAAATCTTCCTTATGCTCATAACCAGGATCTCCTACTTGAGTCCCAACATCCAACCAACCTATGGATACACATGCTCCATCAAGATCATATTCGACAGCATCTTTAGATCCTACTACTTGACCTATTTCCTTTAAGATCCCATCTTCTATTAGCATATCAACCTTTTTCCCACTAAGGGAAGAATCAGGTGCAACTACTTTTACATTTCGAATACAATAACGTGTTCCCATACGTAAGCTTTATGAACCGATAAGTTCTTATTAGAATATCAGTCTTACTTAAGACGACTAACAATTTTCTTGAAAATACGGTAAAATCGTTTGGGTTAGTATTTATTATAAACAAAGAAACTGCTCTCTGGATGCAAATTCAAGGTGATAACTATTAAAAATCACACATCTTAAATCATATTTTTTCCTTATACTTTCCAGAAACGCAGCAATAAAATCTCTATCAACAAAAACAATAAGGCAACAATCAAACACCACTTCCATAGTATAATTCCTCTGCTTCGTTCTCCGATCAACTCTGTAAAATTAGTATCCGCTCCTGAAAGAATCACATCAGCTTGTTCTCCTACTAAAGTTTCTAGGTCTGTTTCATTTAGATACTCCAATCTAGACTCTTTACGATCATAATTAAAAGCATACTTCGCTAAGGTTTTATCTTTTTCAAGGAATAAATCATAGAAACCAGCATCCTTAATCGTATTATCTACAGTTAGAATAGCCTTTTGACCGACACTTTTTTGTTCAGGTATAAATTCCTCCTTGCTTCCTTTCAATTTAAATACTGTTTCAGCATCAGTAGCTCTATTATCTGCTTCTAATACATTGTCCCGACCAATCATGTAAGCTATTTTATCTTGCTTACCAGAGGAAATGGAAAGACGATATAGCATAGGGACAAAAATTTCCCCATTCCGCACCAAATTATTCACTTTTACATCTAGTGGAGCAGAACAAAGGAATAAATTTCCCTTCCCTGTCTTATATTTTCCCAAATAAGTGCTACCGTCACGATAACGCAATATCACTTCTTCTCCCCTACTCGCAAAACGAGTCATTTTATAATTCCCCTTTGTTTCGGGCAATTTAATGTTATTATTCACACGCTCAAAAACATCGTTAAACGTGTATTCTGAGATATTAATGTAGGAAACACTTCTATCTTTTGTTTCATAAGCTTCGAGCTCATTTGCTTGAAAAGCATTACCAAAAGATTTGTAAGAACTAATATTTGCCCCCACAGGAGGAAAAACTAAGACATTCCCGCCATTCTCCGCGAATTGTTTTAGTTCAGCAGTTAAACCACTACTAATATTTTTCAAGTCCGTGGCTACAATAAGCTGATAATCCTTGAATTTAGAATAATCTAAGCGACCACTAGACTGGTTTTCTACTTGAAAATAAGCATTTTCTCCAAATACAGCATTCAAATACTTATCTGTTCCACTTTGGTTTATCGCCAATACTCGAATCTTATCAGCAACATGAAAGGTGAAAAAATAGTCATCATCAAACTGCACTGGAAAATCTGTAATAGACAACCGTGATTCATGCCAACCAGTTCTTAAAATAGTGACATTCACGGTATCGTATGCCTCAGATTGTGCTTTTACAGAAAGATTTCCTAATGGTTTTACCTGATTGTCTAGGGAAAGCGTCAAGCGTACATCATCTACATCCTCGTCACTTAAGTTTCTCACTTTTACAATCAAAGAATTCGTTTGATTCATCATTTGCACAGGCGCCTCAAACCAACAAGTATCTATACTTACATTACGTTTCTGTACAGATTGGAGAGGAATAAGCGTAACAGCCACCGTAGTATCCGTTAAATCCTTTTCTGTAATATCTGTGATATTTTTTTGAAAATCAGAGATGATATAAATGGCTTTATTCTCACCATCAGCCAAACTTAAAGCCTGTTTTTGACGAGATATCGCCTTGGATAATTCTTTGACGGCAGGCGTAATTCTGATTTCATCGACAAGACTTAAGGCATCTTCCTTACTCACCAGACGTTGATGTCGGCCTTCGAAGTCATTGGTTATCAATTGAAATTCATCTTCTACAGAATAGGCATCAATGATTTCTCTTGCTCGCTGCTTGGCTTTATCCAGCAACGGAACATCTTGGCTCATCGAACTCATACTATAGGAATTATCGACAAAAAGACTTACCGCCTTTTTACCTTTTTTCACCTCTGCATCTTTTTGAGGAATGAAAGGCTGGGCAAAAGCTAGAACTAGACCGACCAATGCCATTATCCTTGATAACAACACCAGCAAATGCTTTAGTCGTGATCGAGAACTCGTCTCCTCTTTTACTTCGCGAAGGAACTTCACATTGGTGAAATACACTTTTTTAAATCTACGGAAGTAAAAAAGGTGGATTATTATGGGGATGGCTATCGCCAATAAGCCCAATAGGAATGAAGGATATACAAAACTCATAGAAGCACAAAAATAGTCAAGAATTTGGATTGCACAAACAGTTAAGCACTACCTTATGATTATTATAAGATTTTTAACTTAAAAATTGCCTATTTCCGCAGGTCTCGCTACCATATTATTTTTTCAATACTAATATTTTACAACTACCAAAACGCAAAGAAAATGGTTATGTTGCAATATTCTGCAACAGTTCTTCTTTTTTTAACGTAAAAACAAGCATACTTTTCAACAATAATGTCAATTTTTCATCCTCTTAAAAATTATTTCTTGTATTTTTTTTAAAGAACTTGAATTGACATCTTGAAAACGAATCAATTGGTTTCTTCGATACTTCTACCTTTTGTAAAAATTATGTTTCTGCACCATTAAGATACGGTTCAGTAAACTGCATTTTTGTATATTGCATGTAGTATTCAGCAAAACAAACTTTTCATGAAAAAAAATATATTGCTCGCCTTGCTAGGCTTATTTTTTTATGCCTCTAGCACTACGGCACAATCACTAATTCGCTGCGGAACGGATATTTATGAGGGCCATTTAAGAACACTTGATCCTGATTATGATGCAAAAAAAAGAGCGACCTATGATGCGGCTCTAAAAGATGCAAAAGAAAATCCTTCTTTAAAAAATGGAGTCGTTTATACTATTCCTGTAGTCTTTCATATTGTCTATAACACAAGCGACCAAAACATCTCAGACGCTCAAATTCAGTCACAAGTAGATGTACTAAATGCAGATTTCAGACGCACTAATGCAGACGCTTCGGATACCCCATCTGACTTCTCAGGCATAGCAGCAGATTCTGAAATC
>JAHDHB010000191.1:0-8051 GCA_020631545.1 Saprospiraceae bacterium
TTCTCATCTATTATCCTTGGTCCAGTGTTTAAATTACCGGATAGCAGCAACAGGCCAAATACAAGGATAAAAAAACAAGCAAAAACTAATAAATTGCGTTTTGAGGCCGCGTCTGTAGCTATCATGCGTTGAATATAATTTCAAAAAAGCCGAGGTATGTGTGTAAGATAATAAAATATCTTTGACTACTTTAGTCGACTTTTTTGTCGGCG
Organism: Saprospiraceae bacterium; assembly: GCA_020631545.1. Lineage (GTDB taxonomy): Bacteria > Bacteroidota > Bacteroidia > Chitinophagales > Saprospiraceae > JAHDHB01. The sequence continues at coordinate 213 of JAHDHB010000191.1, forward strand.
TGTTTTTTGAAAATAATAATTGTTTGGCTATCTTTTAGTTATAGAAGATAGCCAAGGCTTATTTCCAAGTTTGGCCGTCACACTAAATACTAGAATAATCGGAATTTCAAGCCTTGGCGTGAAAAATCTACACATCATAATTAAGAACTGGAGCTAACCACCTTTCAGTTTCTTCTAGCCCCATATCTTTGCGTTCTGCATAACTTTCTACTTGGTCTTTTGATATTTTACCAATAGTAAAGTACTTGGAATCTGGATGGGAGAAGTAAAAACCGCTAACGGAAGCTGCTGGATACATAGCGCAACTTTCTGTCAATGAAATACCTGTCATTTTTTCAATGTCTAGCAATTCGAATAAGGTACGTTTCTCCGTATGTTCAGGACAGGCAGGATAGCCTGGGGCAGGTCGAATGCCCTTATACTGTTCCGAAATGAGTTCTTCGCTGGTCAGTGATTCTGTTTTAGCGTAAGCCCAGAATTCCTTCCTTACGCGTTCGTGTAAACATTCTGCGAAAGCTTCTGCCAGTCGATCTGCTAAAGCTTTGACCATGATAGCGTTATAATCGTCATGGGCTTGCTCGAAATGCTTGACCCATTTTTCGATTCCGATACCTGTCGTCACCGCAAAGAAGCCAATATAATCGTCTTTTTTACCTACAGGAGCAATATAGTCTGCTAGGCAATTGTTGAATTGGCCGGGCGCTTTTTGCGCTTGTTGGCGAAGGAAGTGGAATCGTGTTTTGGCGTCTTTCCTTTTTTCGTCCGCATAAATAACAACATCATCATGGTTGATGGAATTTGCAGGGTAGAAGCCGATAATGCCATTGGCTTTCAACCAATTTTGCTCAATCATTGTCTTCAATAAAGCACGAGCTTCTTGGTACAAACGAGTAGCTTCTTTTCCTACAACAGCATCTTGCAAAATAGCTGGATATTTCCCTCTCAACTGCCAACTAGCAAAAAAAGGTGTCCAATCAATATATTTTTCTAATTCTTCCAAAGAATATCCTTCGAAAACTCGATGGCCTAGGAAGGTGGGTTTTGGAGGTGTGTAGTTTGCCCAGTCGAGAGGAAGCCGGTTCGCTCGTGCCTTCCTGAGCGTCAAGTATTTTTTAGAAGATTTTCTTCCTGCACGTCGTTTTCGTACTTGCTCGTATTCTTCTCGAATTCCTTGAATATAGTCATTGCGTTCTTTTTCGTTCAACAAGGAACTAGCTACAGTAACGCTTCTGGAAGCATCCAAAACATGAACGATAGGGCCCGAATATTGTTTTTCAATTTTTACGGCTGTATGTGTTTTCGAGGTTGTAGCGCCACCAATCATCAACGGAATATGAAAGCCTTCTCGCTCCATCTCCTTAGCTACGTAGACCATTTCATCCAAAGAAGGTGTTATCAAACCACTTAATCCAATAATATCTACTTGTTCTTCCCTAGCTACTTTTAAGATTTTCTCTGCACGTACCATCACGCCTAAGTCGATGATTTCGTAGTTGTTGCAACTCAATACAACGCCGACGATATTCTTACCGATGTCGTGTACGTCACCTTTTACCGTGGCCATAAGGATTTTGCCTTTCGAGCTGCTACCACTAGCATTTTTTTCTGCCTCTATATATGGTGTAAGGTGTGCAACTGCTTGCTTCATTACCCGCGCACTTTTCACCACTTGCGGTAAAAACATTTTTCCAGAACCAAATAAATCACCGACGACATTCATCCCATCCATCAAAGGCCCTTCGATAACTGCTAGTGGGCGATCTACTTGTAAACGAGCTTCTTCCGTATCTTCTACAATGAATTCGGTAATTCCTTTTACGAGCGCATGAGTGATTCGTTCTCCTAGTGGTCGTTCTCGCCAAGAAAGGTCTTTTTTTAACTTTTTCCCCTTGCCTTTTACATTGGCAGCATAGGCGGTTAAGGCTTCTGTGGCCTCAGGATGGCGATTGAACAAGACGTCTTCTACGAGCTTAAGCAATTCAGGTTTAACATCTTCATAGACTTCCATCATTCCCGCATTCACAATACCCATATCCATTCCAGCTTTTACCGCATGATAAAGGAAGGCGGAATGCATAGCTTCACGAACGACATTATTCCCTCGAAAAGAGAAAGATATATTACTAACACCACCACTGACCTTCACTTCCGGCATTAATTGCTTAATTTGGCGAGTGGCTTCAATAAAATTGATAGCGTAATCATTATGTTCTTCAATACCCGTTGCTACCGCAAAGATATTGGGATCGAAAATAATATCGCTAGGTCTAAAACCCACTTGCTCCGTCAATATCTTATAAGCACGGTGGCAGATGTTCACTTTTCGTTCAATAGTTTCCGCTTGGCCCTCTTCATCAAATGCCATAACGACGACGGCTGCCCCGTATCGCCGACAGATTTTTGCTTGTCGAATAAACTCCTCTTCGCCTTCCTTCATGGAGATGGAATTGACAATGCATTTGCCTTGTGCGCATTTCAATCCTGCCTCAATGACCTCAAATTTTGAGGAATCAATCATAAAGGGCAACTTGGCAATTTCTGGTTCCGAACCTAGTAGATTGATGAATTCAACCATGACCTTTTTGGAATCCAACAAGCCTTCATCCATATTAATGTCAATCACCTGTGCGCCGCCATCTACTTGATGTTGAGCAACCGAAAGTGCTTCCTCATAATCTCCAGATTTGATAAGGCGCGCAAATTTCCTTGACCCTGTTACATTGGTACGTTCGCCAACATTGACAAAATTGGTGTTGGGGCGAAGGGTTAAGGCTTCTAAACCTGAAATCTTGGTAAATGTTGGGACTTTAGGAATCTTTCTTGAGTCAATATCTTGAGTCAGTTGTGCCATCCGTTCAATATGGGCTGGAGTGGTACCACAACAACCGCCGATGATATTTACTAGGCCACTTTTAACAAAATCTTCAATAAATACCCCCATTTCATCAGCATCTTGGTCGTATTCACCAAACTCATTAGGCAACCCCGCATTCGGATAAGCACTAACAAAACAGTCCGCTATTTTAGAAATCTCCTCAATATAAGGTCGCATCTCCTTGGCCCCCAAAGCACAATTCAGCCCCACACTAAAAAGATTCATATGACTCACCGAAATCCAGAAAGCTTCAACGGTTTGGCCAGAAAGCGTTCGTCCACTAGCATCCGTTATCGTTCCCGACACCATAATAGGGTAGTGCTGGCCACAGTCCTCCATATATTTATCCAAAGCAAACAAAGCAGCTTTGGCATTGAGGGTATCAAAGATGGTTTCTACTAGAAAAATATCAACACCACCTTCAGCCAGTGCCTTGGCTTGATCGTAGTAAGCTTCCATGATTTCATCAAAGGTCACTGCACGATATCCCGGATTATTGACATCTGGAGACAAGGAAGCTGTTTTGTTTGTTGGCCCTAAGGCTCCTGCTACAAAACGTGGTTTATCAGGGTTTTGAAGTGTATACTCGTCCGCTATTTCGCGAGCGATTTTAGCTGCTGCAAAGTTTATGTCATAAACGTATGCTTGCATATCATAATCTGCTTGCGAGATATGCGTACCATTAAAGGTATTCGTTTCTATAATATCTGCCCCAACTTCTAGGTAAGCATTGTGTATGGCTTTGATGACATCCGGTCGAGTGAGATTCAGTACTTCATTATTTCCTTGGATATCACGATGATAATCTTTAAATAAATCACCACGAAAGTCCTTCTCTGTCAGTTTATATTCCTGAATCAACGACCCCATAGCGCCATCAAGGACGAGGATGCGTTTCTGGACAAGATTTCTTAATTCTTGTTCTTTTTTTGAGATAGGAAGTGTGGTTGGTATGGTCATGATTTTGCTGAAGGTAAGTTAGGTTTTGGAGGTAAAGAAGAAATGCACTCAGGCTTAAATTTTTTTTATTGTAAGCTTGCAAATATACGCATGAATTTGATGAAAGTGTAGTAAAATCACATATTAGGCTTTAACAAAAAGAGGGGTGAAAATGTTCCTCCTCGGCTTCCTTAAAAAACAATTTTTAGCTTAAATGAAGACTTTAGCAGAACGAATTAGTAGTCTATAAGGAAACTATTTGTGTTTTAAATTGTAATAATTCCCTTTAAAAAATAGGGGATTAAGCTATTTATGGATTAAAAATATTGAGTTAACGAAAAGATAACGTTGAAAATTTGGATCGGTGTTTGTTAGTTATTTAATAACCTGAGAGAACCTGTTTCCTGTAACCCGGTTCAAAAACTATGGAATGGTACTTAATTTAATAGGTACCATTTACTTTTTTACCTAACTTTCTTAGGTAAACGCCTCACCAAAGAATTAACTAGCCTCTGAAATATAAGCACTTTTGTTTATGGTTTCAGGGGCTGAAAAGGTTCTACTACTTTCTTATCTCTAGCCGATTACTTGGCAAACAGTACCTACCCTAATACAGATTCTACCTAAATTTTAACTTTTTACCTGCCTATTTTAACGTATACAATCCTCAAAAAATTAGGGTATAAAAAAAAATAGAACGAACTTTGTGAGCTGATAGGAATGGTACAAAAAAATCGATATTAGATCGGTAGCATTTCCTTTCCTTCTTCTTGTTGTTCAATTTGAAATAAAGGATAGCAAGAAAATACATTTTATAAAAAAATGCAAACATGATACGAGCATTCCTTTTGACCGTGTTTTTTATCCTTGGTAGTTTCGCAGGTGTACTAGCTCAGGGTACCGCCTTTGGTATCAAGGCAGGGCTTAATTTTTCTTCTATGAAAGGCCCTTCTGAGTTTAGTTCTGCTGAATTAGGTTCAGAAACTTCTAAATTTATTCCAGGCTTTCATCTGGGGCCGACCTTTACTTACGATATTACGGATAAGGTAGGATTGCAAGTAGAATTGCTGTACTCACAAAAAGGAAACAAATACCGTTTTTCTAGTGAGACGGGGCATTATCGCTCGTTTTTAACAAGTGACTTAAACAACAAAGTTCTAGATCCTACAGTTTGGGCTATTGGTGATAAGAGTGTGATCTTAAACGTAAACACAGGGCACTTAGCACTGCCTGTAATGTTTTTCTACAACATCACGTCTAACCTTCGTTTGGGAGCAGGTTTAGAGTTAAATGCGCTCCTTCACGCTACGGGTAATGGTCAATTAGCTTTTGAAGGGCAAGTACAGAATGGGCCAAATTCAGAGGTTATGCTAGACCGATTCACGACTATCTTAGAATATAACTACAATAAAGACAAAGCTGGAGCTCCTGCTGTTTTTGATGACCCACTAGCAGAAGTTCTAAACCCTTCTCGGGCAGGCACCTCCGCTGGTAGTGAATTGTTGGATCCCATTTATTTTCCCCAGAGGGTCAAAGCTTATTTTTTAGAAGCAGAAAAAAATGGTAGAGCATTCAACCTACTTGATCTTGGAGCCAATGTCGATCTAGCTTATGTCTTCAACTCAGGCCTTTACTTCAATCTAAGAGGCAGCTACGGATTACTTGATTCGACCAACAATACCTACGATTTTTCTGAATACCAGCTAACGGATCCCGTAAATGGCGATCTTAGTCGAGTAGCAAGATCCGATAAAGATGCTAGCGTATCTATACAGGTATCTGTAGGGTTTACCTTTTAGGTAGAAAAAGCAACAATGAACAATTTACTTTTTTAGATAAAAAATTAATACCTTCGTGATTGTAAAACAATCATAAAAAAATTCAACTATGAACAGAGTTAGTTATTTACTAGCAATCTTTTGTATGGTTGCTTATTCAAGCACTATTTTTGCACAAGGAAAAGGGTTTTATGTACAACCAACTGTTGGTTATCAATTACCTGCTACTAACGAAATCGCACCAGGAACTATTGTAACTACAGATGCAGCTGGTAATTCAGTAACAACAGCGATAAAGAATTCTTATGGACAAAGCATGGAGTTAGATCTAGAATTAGGTTACTTCATTAATTCTAATATTGCGTTTAACCTTGTCGTGGGAGGGAATGTATTAAGTAAAAAGACATTAGTGGAACAGAGAAGTTTCCCAAATGCACTTGATAAATCTACTGCTCAAAATCGTAGAATGACCTTAAGTCCTGGTATTACTGTAGATGCGGGGATGGAAAAGATAAGCCCTTATGCACGTTTTGGACTTTTACTACCTGCCGCAGGTAAAACTACTGGTGTTAGAACGTCTGATGCATGTGAAACTGTTGCTGGAGCTGCGTGTGCCCTTGTTCCACAACTTCAGGGTTTTGAATCTTTTGAGGCTCAATCAGAAACAAAAGGTAGATTTGGTCTTGGTTTTAATGCTGTTTTAGGTGCAAGATATGAGCTCAATGATATGGCTTCTGTTTTCGTCGCTTTGAATTATACAGGCCTCCGCATCAAACGAAAATCCTATACTGTTACTTCTGCTACCGTTACGAAGGAAGATGGGACTGTAGAAGATGTACTACCATTACTAGGTCTAAATGGAGTAAGACAATACACCATCTACAAAGATGAGATTGATCCAGCAAAATATGATGAATACAAAGCAATAGCTGGGGCAGAACTTGGTAGCGAAAAGTATCCAGCATGGGAACGTACCGAAGATGCCAATTTCAGCACATTCGGAATCAATTTAGGTGCACGATTCTTATTTGGTTCTAATGGAACAAAAGGAGAATAAACTACTCTTTTTTTAAGGACATACTAGGCTTCTCAAAATTGAGGAGCCTTTTTTTGTTTAGAATATATCTTGCTTTAGTTGACAATTCCTAAATTAGTGGATTATTCTAACGCTTCATCAAAATCGCAGCAAAGCTGCCTTCGTGTATGCCTGCATTCATCTTACTTCTTCCAGCTATATTCCTTTGTGCGATCCTGTATTACCTAATTCCTGATCGTCGGATTATGGCTTGGGTTATATTTGGTCATCTTTGTTATTTCATGCTCATCTATACTTTGAGCAAGCCGATTAATCTTTGGTGGTATCGACGTTATCCTCCACGGCTAGATCCTGAATTGTTGAAAGTTATCCAACACTTCTTCCCTTATTACAAACAACTTAATGACGAAGAGAAGTTGAGGTTCGAACAACGGGTCAATTTATTCAATGTAGATATGGAGTTTTTGACCAAAGAATTTGAGGAAGTACCTCCAGATGTCATGGTCTTAATCAGTTCTACAGCTATTCAATTGACTTTTGGTTTGTATGATTTTATGATGGAAGATTGGGAGAAGGTTGTTTTATATCGTCAGGCTTTTCACACGCCACGTTTTCAATATTTCCATACAGGAGAAATTCATGCGGAAGATGGTGTAATTATCCTTGCTGCCGATCCCGTGATCAAAGGAATCGTGAAGCCGTCAGAAGGATATGATATGAGTCTACACCAAATGGCAATGGCTTGGGCCACTTCTCGTTATAAGAAAGGGCAAGCAGCATTTATGCCTTTACAAAAAGCTGTAACAGAACTAGGATATCCAAAGCTATTAGCTAAGCTTTCCATAATTCGGGGTTGGCAACATCGTTTTAAATCGGATTATTTAGCTTTTGCGCAAGAAGACCTTTTTGGTGTTTGTGTAGAGCATTTCTTTAAGGCTCCAGCCAATTTTAAGAAGGAAATGCCCGATTTATACAAGGGACTTACCGAATTGCTAAACCAAGATCCTTTGAATGCAGGTAGACCAGTAATCCGACGAACTAAGGTGACGGAATTTGCTAAAGAATAATAAAAATGGTGTTCTGTCTAGGTAAAGCAACAAAATACCAACCTTGAAATAGTCTTTATAGGCTAAAAAACGTACCTTGGCCTTAAAGCATTTGTTTTTATCATTATGTGATTGGAAAAAAATGAAATTTGCTACAAAAGTAAT
>JAHDHB010000191.1:8081-10651 GCA_020631545.1 Saprospiraceae bacterium
AGCACAGGAGCTGTTATGACTCCTATCTATCAAACCTCTACTTATGCTCAATCTTCTCCTGGTAAGCACCAAGGATTTGAATATGCTCGAACCCAAAATCCAACAAGAAGCGCCTTGGAGAGAAATCTGGCCGCACTTGAGAATGGCGATTATGGAATCTGTTTTTCAAGTGGGATGGCGGCAGTGGATGCCGTGCTGAAACTCCTTAGCTCAGGTGATGAAGTTATCTCAACAAATGATCTCTATGGAGGCACGTATCGTTCTTTCGTTCGCATTTTCGAGCGTTTTGGAATAAAATTCCACTTCGTTCCTATGACCGATAGTTCGAAGATAGAAGAAAAAATCACCAAAAACACCAAGTTGATTTGGATAGAAACGCCCACCAATCCCATGTTAAGTATTATTGATTTGGAGCGTGTATGCTCTTTAGCTAAAAAGTACAACATTAAGACTTGTGTGGATAATACGTTTGCTTCTCCTTACTTGCAAAATCCCTTAGATTGGGGAGCAGATATGGTTTTGCATTCAACCACAAAATACATTGGAGGACACTCAGATGTAGTCGGAGGAGCAGTGATTTGTAAAGATAAAAACCTAGCAGATCAACTTTATTTTATACAAAATGGTACAGGAGCTGTTCCAGGACCTCAAGATTGTTTTTTGACATTGCGAGGCATTAAAACCTTGCATTTACGTGTACAACGTGCTTGTGAAAATGCTAAAAAAATAGCGGAGTTTTTAAGACAACATCCGAAAGTGAAAAACACTTTTTACCCTGGTTTTAAAACGCATTCTGGGCATGAAACCGCCGCCAAACAAATGCGTGACTTTGGTGCGATGGTATCTTTTACACTTCAAAAAGATACCTTCGAAGATGGAACGCTATTGATGGAAAACACCCATTATTTTACCTTAGCAGAATCTTTAGGTGGCGTTGAGTCCTTAATTGGGCATCCTCCTACCATGACACACGCATCGATTCCTAGAAAAGAACGTTTAGCCTTAGGGATGACGGATTCTTTGATTCGTTTAAGCGTAGGCATTGAAGATGTGGACGATTTGATTGCCGATTTGGACAAAGCATTATCCTTTGTCTAACTATATTAAAATCTCTCGCGCCTAATTTGGGGTGCAACGAGCAAAATTATTAGCCCTATGGCTCTCCAAATCATTCGAATTTTTGGAACAAAAAAAGTCGATAGTTTTAGCTATGAAGGGTTGGACTTTTTCAACGATTCTTTTCAAGTGATAACGCAGAAAACATCTAGATAATTATGCATTTTTCTTCAAAATTAATCGAAGATGCAGTGAACGCTTTTGCCTCATTACCAGGTATAGGTAAGAAAACAGCTTTGCGTTTAGTACTGCATTTGCTCAAGCAAAATACTGAAGCTGTAGAAGGATTTGGGAAGGCAATTGTGGCTATGCGCAAGGACATTAAGTTCTGTAGCCATTGTCATAACATCTCGGATCACGATGTTTGTGCTATTTGTAGCAATAAAGCAAGAGATCACGAAACCCTCTGTGTTGTAGAAAGTTTGCGAGACATCATGGCGATAGAAAATACAGGACAATTTCGTGGTTTGTATCACCTGCTTGGTGGAGTCATTTCTCCCCTAGAAGGTGTTGGCCCTGATGATTTAAATATTGAAACCCTCTTGGGGCGCGTAGATAAGACTGGAGTAAAGGAAGTCATCATGGCTTTAAGTCCTACTATAGAAGGAGATACGACAGTGTTTTACTTGAATAAAAAATTAGTGCCTCTTGGAGTGAAGATAAGCACTTTGGCTAGAGGAATCTCTTTTGGTGGAGAGTTGGAATATGCTGATGAATTAACCTTGGCGCGTTCTATTGCTGCTAGGGTTCCTTATGAAAAGTAAGAAAGAAAATAGAAGAGGCCACGTCCCATTATCGGAATTATTTTCGTTAAAAATCAAGTAGTATAGGATTGGAGACGTGATTGCTTGATAACCTAAATTTGACCATTAATACGTTGTAAATGAGTATCTTATTTGTTTTTGGGTAGCTAGTCCCGCTATCCGTTTGTAGTCGGCACGCTGTAGCCGCATTCAGCATGGTAGTACAGGCATCTTCCTAAACGTCAGCTACCTGTACCACCTGCTTCATAGCAGCTACAGCGCACCGCCTATCACTGCTATCGGGGCTGCAACACCCTGTTAAACAGTCAATAATGTGGTATTTAGATGTAAGGAGGAATAGTTGCTCCGTACAATAGCTATTGCGGCTCATTCGTAATTTGGTTCTAGCTTCGCCACCTTAGAATAAACAATAAAGCAAATCGTGCTTTTCTACAACCCTACAGTCCTTTTCCCGTTCCTTTCTGTCATTACTTTATCGTTGTTTTAATCCACATCAAGTTTATAGCTTATATTCTATTTTTACGCAGGTATACCTAGAGCCAAGAAAAAAGTGTTTGGCTTATGTGTCTTAAATAAGGTCGCAGACCTCCTTATAAGTCTTTTGCGTCTAGTACGTCACGTTATACTTATATCTTCTTATGTACTACATGCTTCCATTTTGCTGTTTTTAAAGCACGAAATTACAAGTAG
>JAHDHB010000192.1:0-5764 GCA_020631545.1 Saprospiraceae bacterium
TAAAAACGATGTCGCTAAGCAATCCTATTTTATTTTACAATTTTCAGCTAAGGTATAGGTTTGTGGTAACAACCCCACCAAAAGCTAGCTGAAAGCAGCAAAATTTATTTTTTGTTCATCAATACGCTACTCATCTGAGCAAGCATTTCACCCAAGTTGGCTTTGTCACGCATACTGATTTCATCGATTTTGCCTTCAAGACTAATAGTTGTAGTCGAGAGCTTCTCTTCAAGGTTTTCAAAACGCTTAGTCATTTTAGATTCTAAGGTGGTTAGAGCCGTATTATGCTCAGCCTCCATTTTAGCAAAACGCTCATTGATACTAGCTTCAAGATCAGCAAATCGATTGTTTATACTGGATTCTAGCTCATCAATACGTTGACTAATGCGATGATCGGTATTACTGAGGTCTTTTTTTAATTGGCCAAAGCTATCATCGCTTTCCGCCATGAATTGCCCCATGAGAATATTGCGAATAATGCTGATTTCACCTTGGGGAGTCTTATTTTCAGCCTTATCGTTTTTGGCTTTTTCTTCCATTTGTCTTGGCTTTGTTCTCAATAGTGCAGTAACAACTGCAAATGTAATAATAAATGTTTACCTTCTTGTAGAATGGCATCTTTCTAAAAAAAACTTAGGACATTAGCATCCTAAAAGCTATCCTATAGCACTAAATCTAAAGAGGTACGACCATAGCAATAATTGAAAGAATATTTGCTCGTACTTCTTTATCTTTGTCATGGATTATCTCAAGATAATCATTACTGGGATATTTCTAACAATTATACCATACCTTAAGCAAAAATCCTAATTATTCAAACATAATTGTATATATTGCTTCGAAAAGTCCCTGAAATTGGCTTCTGAATACCATCAAGATGATTACCATTTTTGCCTCAACAATAACGCCAAGATTGAAATATGCATGTCACCTTATTTTCAAAAAAATACTAGGTGTTGAATTTCGTCTACTGAATAATGCTTCCGAATTTAACGCTATCGAGGGAGCAAAGTTGAGCTATGGACGTCATCCCATTGGTAACGAACTGTTTTTTAGAGGGGGGAATTTACTGTGGGAAAAAGACATTCGCCAACAAGAGCTTAAGGTAGAAAAATGGCAAGGGTATAAAGCTTTTTTTTTCCACAACGACATTCGTGCGGAGTGGCCTTTTGATCCTTTTGCCTTATCTTTTTTCCTCGCTTCTAGATATGAAGAGTATCTTCCTGCTAAACGTGATATCCACGGTCGATTTACGGCGGAATCTAGCCTAGCTTATAAAGCTGACTTCTTGGATGTTCCTTTAGTCAATGTTTGGGCTTTGGAACTCCGAACTTTACTAAAGCGCAAATTTCCTTTTCTACATTTCAAAGAGCGGAGGTATCAATTCATTCCAACCTATGATATTGATCATGCCTGGGCTTTCAAATACAAGGGTTGGTTACGCAGTTTGGCGAATTATGCTAAGGATGTCGTCGAGATGGATTTTGCTAAATTGAAACTTAGATTAGCAGTTCAACTCCAAAGGAAATCCGATCCTTTTTATACCTTCGACTACCTTGATGCTTGTTTTTCCTCCTCGGCTTGTCAACCTCTTTTTTTCTTCCTAGTAGGGAGATATGGGCCACACGATAAAAATATAAGTATAAAAGAGCCTGCTTTTCAACAGTTGATTCAAGCTATAAGCAAAAAACATCATTTAGGTATTCATCCTTCTTACATTTCGCATAATAGGTTAAAGAGGTTGAAAAATGAATTAGACAACTTGTCAAAAGTGACAGTACAAACGATTACTTCATCGCGTAATCATTATTTGCGCCTAAATTTTCCAACAACTTATCGAAATCTCCTAGCACTTGGTATCTCAAATGACTACACAATGGGATATGCTGCTCAAAGTGGGTTTAGGGCTAGCTTGGCTGTTCCCTTTCCTTGGTATGATTTGCTTGATGAATCGATGACTTCCTTGATGCTTCATCCTTTTCAAGTCATGGATGTGACCCTTCGCCACTATTTAAAACTGACTCCTGAAGAAGCTGTGGAGAGGGTGAAAACGCTGCGGGAAACGGTGAAAAGGGTAGAAGGGGATTTTGTGACGCTATGGCATAATGATTCGCTTAGTGAGTATGAGGATTGGGTGGGATGGCGTAAGGTTCACGATTCGCTTTTTCTTGAGGTCTAAACAGCGAATTCCTATGGCGTTTTTGGTGCTGGGGCTCCGATCCACCTTGGCCATTTATCGTATTTTCGATTGACCTTTTTGCCGTCTACGGATTTGATTACCCATCGATTTTTTGGTGCATGTAGGTCATAGGAGAGCGTTGTTTCGTTTGGAAATCGAAAGCTGTGAGACAAGTCTAAGGCATAAGGATTGGCCTTAATGATTTTCTCCAAAAGCTCATTTGAAGTTCCTTCCCAAGTAGGAAAAAGCACAAGCAAACCGAATCTGTTTTCCTCATAGATGGCTACCCGCAATGGATTATTGGCTAAGGGGTTGAATATCTTCCATCCGTCTTTTTCATTTGCAGCCTTGTAGTTGGCGGGAATATGAAAGGGGGCATTACTACAAGCAAAATGGTGGTATACGCCCGTATTATTCCACGTCTTCATTTCTCCTTTGCCTTTGCTGTGAAAACAATCTTTCAGATCCAAGGCGCCATCTTCTAGAAATAAAGTGGTTGCCCTTGCTACGATTTGTGATTTTTTACCACGTTGTACACCTCCTGCACTTAGTAAAAAAGACTGCCCACCGCTGTATACTTCGGGCGAAGCCCTTAGCCCATGCCCAATTTTGATAAAATAATCTTCTGGCCTATTTTCTAAGAAATCAACAATGGAATTCGGTAGTTGATAAGGAAGAATCAACCCCATATAAGCCATATGGCGATTATGAGGCAATTGGGCGAGGTTAAAAGTAGCTTGGTTTTCAAACAGATTCATCCATGCTTGGAAAAAGGAAGTGTGTGGATAGTCGTTCAAGGCTGTCATTTTCGCATTTTCCAAGCGGCGTCGAAAAGGAGAAAATTTGCGAAAAGAAAGGCTGCCTAAGGCATAATCCCAATTGGCTAAATCAAGTACATGCCTTGCCTTGAGCTTGATTTTGGGCGTCTTAGCAAAGGCTTGAAGGGTCAATAAAGGAATGAGCGTGTACCCAATGTATGGATCGGCATTAAATTCATAAAAGCCTGTTTCTTCTAGTTCTACTAGGTGCTTGTAGAGCCAATCTTCTAACCCATTTTTTGTATTATCATAAGCTTCATCCGATTGTTTATGCTTGTACAACCATTGATTCTTTAAGTACCGACTCACTTCTTTCATCAAGATATGATTTTCTGTATCTCGAATGATTCCTAGTGTTTTGGGCGTGCGTGTTTTGGGTTTATGCCCATTTTCGATGATCAATACTTCAGCGATGTGCTTAGCGGTTTCGGGGTATAAAACGTCAGGTTGGTCTTCTAGGAGATAAAGGAGATTGATAAGATTAATTTCATCAAAATCGTAATCCCCTTTTTTGTTGAACTTCCAAGAAGAACCTCCATTTCCCCAAGGGACTAGGCTTTGGATGTAGTCGTTGGTTTTTTTGATGTCTTTTTTTAGTAATAGTTTGGCAATCATTATTTTAGGTTCTCCTCTCTTGTCGTGTTTTTTAGGTCGTTTACCGAGCTCCCGCTTGGCCCATTGCTCTATTAAAGGAATGTCTAACTGGATGCGCTTTTCTAAGGGTAGGGGCGTGGGGCGTTGTTCAAAAGAAGGGATAAAGTCAGGCGTTTGGCGATTGAAGCGGTTGGCCCTTGAGTTGGTGAAGTAGTAGGTACAACTACTGCATAACAAAAGCATAAAAACGGAAAATGTATAAAAATAGCGCATCATTTAATTTTTTAAATGAATGATAGAGCCAAAGGTAAGGAAAGTTATGTAGCCAAAAACCTGAATTCGATTAATCTTTAGGCTTAATTTGTAGAGGAAAGGACTGTTTTTTACTAGCTAGTCGCGGTATTACTGTTTGTTTTACAAGGTGTTGCAGCCCCGATGGAAGTGGTAGCTGGTCGATTCTAGAAAAATGTAATACATTGCGATTACAAAGACTTTCAGATAGTGTTTTTTTTATTGCATATGAAGCTAGTAAATAAAGCCTTTCTTTTCCATGATGAGTCCACTCTAAAAAGGGTAATATTAGAAGTAAATGGAATTTTATAAAATTTTGGACAAAATTTTATTCTGTAGTGTTGTGTTCGTGTCTCGAAATTGCCCTCACAGCGCAAACTCACCCCCCATCCCCCTCTCTCCAAAATCAAGGAAAAAATCGTCAGCTTTGCTAACAATTTCTTTCCATGATTTTGCAAAGAGGGGGCGTCTAGCTTTCGCCTTAAACTTGTATCTTTTATCTTAACAAGAGACTAATTTTGCCCAATAACGTTCAAATACAGCAACTTAACAAACAAACCGCTCCGCTTTGTACAAGGGCTAGACGCCCCCTCCCGATTCCCATCGGGATTGCGGAAATGTTGGAAAATAATTAGCTTTCGCTGATTAGTTTCCAATATTTTCGGAGAGAGGGGGATGGGGGGTGAGTTTTGCGCTGTGAGGGATTTTTAAAACAAAACATCCCAATTATATTTTATTAAAGTAATGTCTAGAGCTAAGTGTTATTCAGAATCGCTCTATTCCTTAAATAAGTAGCTAATATTTCGGCAGCTTAGGTCAGATTTTATGATTTTAAGCAAAGTTCTCTGTTTTGGGAAAAACTAAGCCTCCTTAAACAGCTTAAAATTAGAAACTTGCAAGAAAATCAAATTCAACAGCAGAAACTTAATTTCCCTTAAGACGCTCCGAAATAATCTTTTGCACAATATCATTTTTCTCCTGCGAAACTTTAGATTAGATGAAAAGGCGTCACAATATTCCTCCTATTTGGAAAAATTTCGCCGCTTAACTTCGCTCTATCAGCGAAGGGCATGAGCTCACGATTACGCTCCATAAGTGGGTAGTCTATTAAAAAAACTATTCTTACGACTACCCAACTTTTCTCATTTACTCTTTCACCAATTTTAAACTATGAACCGCACTTCCTACTTGAATACTAACCAAATAAATCCCTGTAGCCCAAGAATCACTTGGCAAGGCAATTTCCTGCCTTCCTCTAATAAATTCTTGTCGAGCAGAAAAGACCGTCTGCCCTAAGATATTTCTCGCTTGAATTTCTAACGTAACATTTTGATTAAAAGTCAAGCCTAAGTTTGTCAAACCTGTTGTAGGATTAGGAAATAAGGTAGCTGTTTCTAGACTACTAATGCCTTTAACACCTGTCGTTGTTACATCAGAATCATTCACTTCAAAGCCTAAATCGGGTTCCAATTGCTTCGTAGGATCAAGCTTGACTGGGGCTGGCGTATGAGAAATGCCAGGGATAACGACTTGAATCTGATAGTTTCCAAATAATAATTGACCAAAAGAGTATTCTCCACTTGCATTCGTAAACACCGTTTCTAGGACTTCTCCATCCGCATTAAGGAGATCAATTTGAACATTGGGTAAAGGATCTCCCGCACCAGATTTTTGTTCGATGTAAGGCTCCTCTTCTTTCAAATTCGAGCCTTCGACTACAGTACCATCTATACTTCCACCGGGTGTACCGTCAATAACAAGTGTTTCACAAGTAAAAGAGAAGCAACCATTTAAATCAAAGACTTCTAAACAGACATTGAAAGCCCCTAAGTCTCCCGTCAAGGTATAAGTATGCGAAACTAAACTATCTTCCGAAGAATTC
>JAHDHB010000192.1:5774-10641 GCA_020631545.1 Saprospiraceae bacterium
CCACGCTAGGCGTAAAATCGAAGGTAGGAAATGGGTCTAAAACACCCGTAAATTGGAAAGAAACATTCAAATCACAAGTAGCCGTATCACTAGGCACACCGCCGCCACCATTACCCGTATCCGCCCCACAAGGCCCATCCGTCCAAGTCGTTACGCCAAAACAATTCAAGGCAATACAAGAATTCGGATATTCGATTCCATTACAACCACAAACAGGCTCGTAAACAGTGCAATCCGCTTCCAAATCAATCGCACTATAGTCGATACAAGAATAAGAGCCCGAAGAACATTGCGAATCCGAATCTTCATAAACACGAATATAATCCACCCGCGTCAAGGTATCACTATTTTGGTCATTCGACGTAATCAACGTTACCGTATAATCCCCTGGAAAAGGATAAAACACTGAAGGTTCTGCCTCCGTCGAAGTCACCGGTATACCTCCAGGAAACTCCCAGTAATAAGAGACATTACGCCCTACAGACAAGTTCGAAAAACCAATCGTTGTCGAATCACAAACGTCTCGCTCCGAAGCAGCAAAAAACGATTCGACCGCATAGCAAAACGCATCATTATAAACTTCAATATAGTCTGTTCTACTAAACGTATCCACTTCTACACCATCAGAAACAATCAACGTTACATCGTAAGTCCCAACAGTAGGATAATAAATAGACGGCGATATTTCAGTAGAAGACGAAGGAATTCCGCCAGGAAAAGACCAATCATAAGTAAGATTGGAACCAAACGTCCCATTAAAAAAAGTAACTGAAGTAGAATCACAAATCGTTGTGTCTAAAGCAGAAAAGCAAGCACCACTATTTAATACACTACTACAAGTGCCTGTATTATTGACAAAAACATCATACTCTCCTTCGGCAATAGCAGGATCTGGAAAATTGACAGTAATCTGAGGTAAGATCAAGGAATTGTAGTATATCGTTGCAGAAATGGACATACTATCCCCTCCCAGTTCTGTAGGAAGATATCCAACAGAAAAATAGCCTACCGAATTTTCTGTAAAAGTACATCCTGTAGGGCAAGTCAGGGTCATAGGAACAGAACCCATCGTAGCAGAATTCACGACTACACTATCTAAATCAAGCTCAATATCAAAAACCAGCATCGAATCAGGAAGAACAAAAGCAAACGTTTTTTCATAAGGTCAAACAAGCTTCATCCCAAAAAGAAACTGTGCTTGGAGGTGGATACAAACGTAAAGTATCTTTCGATTGAGGAGTAAGGTTATAACCGCACTCTTGCGAATAAAGCACTGAATAACCTGCCACTAAAAAAAATGTAAGAAGTAATGCATTTTTCATAAATCTTGTTTTTTTGATAAGTAGATAATCATCCGACAATATAAAAATATTCCTTAAAAAAAAGTAGGTGCAATTTTGCTCCCTAGTTCATCAAAGTCAACTATTTTAAATTTAAAAGCAATTGATAAAAGGCATAATTTTCCTTACTTTTACAAAACCATACTTGAATGCCTCTACTTCAACCATAAATATAAATTGGAATGAGACTTCTATTACTAATATCTTTTCTGTTGCTTCTATCTCCAAGTAACATCATTGCTCAAAGCACACCTAACGAACTAGAAGCAAAAGCTTTACTAAGTTCTCACCTTGACAAATCATTTCATCAAGCAGAAGAAGAAAAAGGACATCACCACGGAAGTTTACCCAAGGAGGTAAACGTAGAAAGCGTAGAGATTCAAGGCAAAAAAGCGATTGTTTACTTAAATTTTCCAAATGATTTTCTAGAAAATACGCTTGATGACCACTTATTTGAAGAGATTTTTCTTTCCATATCCAATGTCTTCGATCAAAAATTTGATTTCCAAACAGTTCAATTGCAAGTAGCTGGTGAAGATGCCGTTTTTAAACCCATCGAAGCCTACTTTAACACCCCAACAAAACAAACGATTCCCGTTCTTCCCAAAAATAAAGATCCTTTTCCTCCCAACAAGGGCAATTTAAATGCTGTGGATAAAAACACGCTCGGAGGCCCACAACCTACTGGTTCCCTATCAGGTAAAACCGTCTGGTTAAGCCCTGGACATGGCTGGTTGTATAATACCTCCTTGTCGAATTTCATCACGCAACGTGGTACAACCAACCAAATGGTGGAAGACTTCGGTAGCGTGGAGGCCATCAATTACTACTTGCTTCGCTATTTTTGGAATGCAGGGGCTAAGGTAAATGTCGTTCGAGAACGAGACGTCAATACCAATGAGGTTATTGTTGATAATGATGATGCAGCACCCGCTTATATAGAATCCGGAAACTGGGCTACTAGCGGCTCAACAGGTTATGATGGAGGCACTTACAACTACATCAACAGTAGTAGCACAGAAAGCGGAACAGCATCCTTTACCCCCAATATCCCCGAAGCAGGCTGGTACTGGGTATCTGTTTACTACCGCAGCGGCACCAACCGCTCTGTAGACACACGCTACAAAGTGCAACACGCTGGAGGAGAAAGCATTGTTTCAGTCAACCAAGAAATCCATGGCCTTACTTGGGTCTATCTTGGCGAGTTTTATTTTGATGCAGGAAGTAATGGGAAAGTGGTTTTAAGCAATGAATCCTCCGAAACAGGGCAAGCCATCATCGCTGATGCAGTACGTTTTGGAGGAGGTGTAGGCGGTGATACCGATTGCGCCAATGCGAATAGCGGCACCTCCAATCGACCACGTTTTGAAGAATCGGCCAGACAATACGCTCAATTCATGGGCTATCCTACTTGTGAAAGTGATGTGACGATACGCCCAAATTATGCCGAATGGGAATTGCTCAAAGGCTTACCAAGTGATGTTAATAATGCAATTTATATTTCATGGCACACCAATGCATTTAATGGTACAGCAAGAGGTACAGTCACTTATGCACACGACACCGACCCGACACCAGGAAGTTATGATTTACAAAACTTCGTCCATACAGAGCTCGTCAACGATATTTTCGCACTCTGGGATCCTAGTTGGAATGATAGAGGAGTAAAATATGCTAATTTTGGAGAAGTCAGAGAGTTAGACTATATTCCTGGCTGTCTTTTAGAAGTCGCTTTTCATGATAATGAAACGGATGCACAAGCATTGACAACGCCTTATTTTAGAGATCTAGCCGCTAGGGCTGTCTACCAAGGAGCCGTAAAATTTTTCAACGATAGAGATGGCTCACCGCTTGATCTATTGCCTGAAAAACCGACTCATGTGTATGCCAAAAATACCGCAGAAGGAGAGATTACGCTCTCTTGGCAAGCGCCCCTTTTCGGTGGTGCTCTTGGTGACCAAGCGACTGGTTATAAAGTCTATATGGGTACACACGGCAAGGGGTTCCCTGATGGCATTCCCGTGAATGGAACTTCGTATACCTTCACTGGGCTTGACGCTGCAACAACCTATTATTTCCGTGTAAGTGCGACCAATGCAGGAGGAGAATCCTTTCAATCTCCTGTCCTAGCTGCTCGTACCCCACGTAGTGGAAGCAATAACATTCCTTGGCTTATCGTTGATGGTTTTGACCGCTTGGATAGAAGTGGCGCTGTAATGCAATATGAAAGCGCCGCCTTGGGGGAAGTTCGACGCCTTTTCCTTGAACGCATGAATAGTTTTGACTATGCTGTAGAACATGCTAAGGGGCTGGCTTCCTGCGATCAATCTTTCGATGGCGCACTCAATGAAGCCGTAATTTCGGGAACGGTAGCACTAGCCGATTATATCGGTGTCGATTGGTTTCTAGGAGAAGAATCTACTGGAGACATGACCTTTGACTCGGACGAAAAACTCCTAGTTGTCAACTACTTGGAGCAAGGCGGAAACCTAATCGTAAGTGGCGCTGAAATTGGTTGGGAATTAGAAATAACCAATCCTGATGCTAGTTTTTACAACAATTATTTGAAGGCAAATTATGTAGGAGATAGTGGTGGAAGCTATAATTTTCAAGGCGTCTCCAATGATATTTTTGATGGAATAGCCGGCTCTTTTGATGATGGTTCGAATGGTTATTACGACACGGCTTACCCTGATCGCTTAGGTACGGCAGGCGGCTCTGATGTCGTCTTAAATTATGTAGGAGGAACGGGAGACGGCGCTGCAACAAGCTACATCGGCCCTGATTTTGGTGTCGTTAATTTTGGTTTCCCCCTAGAAACAGTAACCGATGAAACTGTCCGTAATAACTTGTTTTGCAATGCAACCAGTAGCCTTACACCGAATCTAAACCTAGGCTTAAAACTTATCCTTTCTGCCAATTATAATGCCACAACAGGCTTGATGGATGATGCACTTCGCACCTTGAATTACCTTCCGTTCACCCAACCTTATGAGGCTATTACATGGGATTATAGAGGTACAGAAACGGTCGATCCTTCCGTTTTCGCCGTATCAGGCAATGATGCTATCGTGGATTGGCTCCTTATTGAATTGAGGGACGAAAATAGCAATACGACGATAGTAGAGTCCAGAGCTGCCTTACTCCAACGTGATGGAGATGTCGTAGATATTGACGGTGTCTCTCCTTTAGCCTTCTCTGGTTTGAAAGCAGGTTTTTACTACATAGCCATCAAGCATCGCAATCATTTAGGTATCATGACGGCGAATCCTGTCCCACTTTCCGATGCCGTGTTGATGCTAAATTTTGCCGACGGCAGTGCCGCTACTTGGGGGAATTAAGTGTGAGCTTGAGTGTGGGTGTGTATGTGTGAGATTGAGTGTGTAAGCGTGGGATTGAGTTAAGGGGTAAGTCTGCATCTAAAACACGCTATTTCTTTGTGTCTGCGTGTCTTTGTGGCAATATAATACCCCTATAAAGTTGGCCACAAAGACACAGAGACACAAAGTTTTTGACGGATAATTTAA
>JAHDHB010000193.1 GCA_020631545.1 Saprospiraceae bacterium
CATTTTCCCAATTATAGGAATAGGCTGTTGTTCCACCAGTTACGGTGGCTGTAGCTGCGCCGTTAGATTCTCCATTACAAGCGACATTGTTATCGACAGCGGTTGTAACGGTAAGTAGGGTAGGCTCGGTGAGCATTACCATTGCGGTAGCGATACAACCATTCATGTCGGTGACGGTAACACCTTGATTTCCTGCACTGAGCATGGTTGCTGCTGCTGTGGTTTCTCCACTAGACCACATATAGCTGTAGGTGGTGGTACCTCCATTCGCTGTAACCGTAGCACTACCGTCTGAAGCACCAAAACATTGTACGTTACTGCCTAGTACGGCATTAGCCGACAAAACAAGGGGCTCGCTTATCGTAATATCTGCTGTAGTGATACAACCATTTGCATCTGTGATTGTTACGCCTTGTAGGCCAGCAGGTAAGGCGGATGCTGCTGCTGTGGTTTCGCCATTGCTCCATATATAGTTATAAGTGCTGGTTCCTCCTAGTACGGTAACTGTTGCTCCTCCATTTGATTCACCAAAACACTGTACGTTTCCATCTAGGGTAGTCGCAGCCGTGAGTAGGATAGGCTCTGTAATAACGGCTTCGGTAGTTGTGGTACAACCATTTGCATCGGTGACGGTTACACCTTGAGTACCTACGGGTAAGGCGGTTGCTGTGGCATTGGTTTCGCCATTTTCCCAGATATAGGTATAGCCGGATGTTCCCCCCGTTTCTGTAACGGTAGCGGTACCATTTGATTCCCCATTACATCGGACATTCATTATTGCAGAAGTACTCGCCGTTAAGGGGACAAGTGGCTCTGCGATAGTGACGCTAGAGGTAACAGCGCAACTTAGGCCATCGGTAACGGTTAAGTCATATGTTCCTGCGGTCAGGCCTGTTATCATAGCAGCGGTTTCGGCATTACTCCATACATAAGTGTAGGCTGTAGTACCTCCAGTCACAGTTATCGTAGCACTTCCGTCGCTACCTCCATTACAAGATACATCCATCGTTGTAGCGGTAGGTATTGGACAAGAAAGGAAAAATTCATACTCTTGGGTGGATGCAGAGGTGTTGGCTATTTCGCAAGTAGTTCCTTCGTCTGTTGTAGGGGTAGCCTCGTCAGGATGTGGATTGATGATACCTGCTACGTAGATATTGCCCATACTACAGAAGCTATTTCCTAGGGTGAAGCAGAATTCAAGGGGTTCTGCTGCTGCTGGGAAAGCTGGGCCGACTGTACAATCTTGAACAGCGGGTATTTGTGTATTGACGGCTGTATTTGGTGCATCCCAAGTAGCCACCGTACCACCTATCGTTGCGGCAGTGTTGGTGTAGGTGTAAGTGTCTGTAACCGTTGGTGTTCCATAGTTTACGCAGAAGTCTCTAGTGGCTCCGTCTGCATTGGAGTAGTTTCCATTAGAATTCCAACCTGTAGCAAATACCGCATAAATAGTAGTCCCACAATATGCAGAGAAGTCATAGTTAGCAGGATCTAGTAAATTGGAGAATACTACGAAAACAGCATTGGCAGGAATGGTAGCTGGAGCAGCTTGGAATACGGTACACCCTGCGGCTATATTTAGGTTGCTGATTAAGGTAGGGTTAGTTGTTGCATTTGTTGTGGTATATACAGGAACGGTGCTTCCGGGGTTTGGTGGGCAACCTCGATTGGTTTGACTACTGTTGTAATAAACTTCAAAGGTGGTCGCGTCAAATCCTGTTACGCCAGAGTTCATGACAAAAAATTCATTTTCACCTTCTATACCACAAGCATTTATCATGGCTCCAGTAAGTGTTGGTTCTGGGTAGGCTGCTGGAGCTGCTGGATCGCCAACCACGACACCACCCCCTTCAGAAATAATAGTGACGGAACCTAGCGGATTTGTTTGATCTACATAAGGATTAAATCCTGCTGTGGTACTGGCATAAAAATCAATGGTTCCTCCTACAGGTAAGTCGGTACCATTTAAAGCGATACAGATTTGTTCTTCTGGACAAATACTACAAGCTGTAACAGGCATGGTCCCAGTGTAAGTATGTGTTCCTAAATTTGAGGCAACATCAAGTCCGAGGCTAGACCATTCTGTACTTAGTGTTGGAAATGAGCCTGTTCCACAAGCACCTCCAGGGTTTGTGGTTATTCCTGCTGAGATAGCTGAATTTCTGATTAAGGTATTATTTAAAGTTGTATTTCCTCCTAAATTCCATTGAGTACCAGGGTCACAACCCATTTGGCCCAAAATATCAATATCTACACCATTATGGGCTAAGACAATGGCATCATCTCCATTGTAACCGCCTACAAAAGTTTGATCTGCTTGTGCTTGGAAAACAGCAGTAGCAGAGCTTTCACAAATCACATAAACATCGCCAGCGGTTAAGGTTCCCATTAAGTTTACAGGCGCCCCTGTAGGGGTAGCGGAACCGTTGGCGTAAAACAGAATTTGGTAGTTTTCAGCGGTCAAATCTACATCAAAACCTGTAGGGTTATAGATTTCAATACATTTATTGCTACTAGAGCCTTCAATATATTCAGAAATAAATAGATCCAAATTGCTTGGAGGGGCAGCACAAGTGGTGGTCATTTCGTCAAAAATGATTTCAGGACAAGTAGACTCAACGGGGTGCGCATAAGTACATATGGCTAATATCTCTCCACAACATTCAAGTTCATCGGCATCTACGGTTGTACAAAGCTCAAATACATCGCCCACCGAAGCGGCATAAATCGGCCAACCATTTGAGGTGGTTCCTGTGGAAACTTGTGGCGTACATGCCATATTTGCGGTTTGCGTCGTCGTAGAGGTCGTCAGGCATGTACCTTGTCCTGGTAAAGAAACCAAGCTATTGAAGGCAAATTCTGTGGAAGAGCTACTAATGTGTGTATACGTATAGCAAAATTCGTAAATGTTGCCATCGTCCGCAGGAATCATATCCGTAGCCAAATCATAACAACCTAAACTAGAAGGATCTGCGGGGTCTGCTGCATTATATACCGTGATGGCACTAGTTTCGTCTGCTAAAGTAACTCCATTACAGCTATTGCCGCTAGCACAATCACAAGGAGAGGTTGTAGGTGTAGGAGGTATATAAGGATGAGCAAAAGTACAGACCGAGAGTATCTCGCCACAGCATTGAGTTTCGTCTGCATCAACGGTAGAACAAAGCTCAAAAACATCACCTGGATTAGCTGAATAAATCGGCCAACCATTGGAAGTTGTTCCTGTTGAAGTTTGTGCTACACAAGCGATGTTTGCTGTCCTTGTAATGGTAGAGGTCGTCAGACAGGTACCTTCCGTAGCAAGGGAGACAAGACTGTTGAAGGCAAATTCCGTAGCTGGCCCTACATGGGTGTAGGTATAACAGAATTGATAGACGCCTCCATCATCTGCCGGGATAGCATCTGTGGCGAGGTCATAGCATCCTGTGCTTGTGGGATCGGCTGGATCGGCAGCATTGTAGGTTGTCATGGCCGTGGTCTGATCTGCAAGCGTTGCGCCATTACAACTATTTCCGCTACCGCAAATACAAGGAGAAGGCAGTAGTTTTCCAATAGAAAAATCAGAAAAAGACGTTAGGTTATGCCTTGATACACTTGCTGTTGTTGTGGGAATACCATCGCAATTTTCTGTAAGGTTGAACCCGTCGTCGCCTTCCATGGCATAGGTAGCAACAGTACCTTCATCGGCTTTTTTGATCAGCGAAAAATCGGTTCCGCTACAATCATCATTTACATTGGCAGCACGAAGACGAACGGCATAGTTGGTTACATTATTCGTTCCGAAGGGATCGATATTCCACCAACCATGATTGATAGCACAAGTAATATTTTCGCCACAATCCATTAGCATAATAGCACCACCAGCATCTACTGTAAAGGAGCCTTCAATATCCGTATTGCCAGTAGCTGTGGGTAAAAAATCAAATAATTGTGCGCCAACAGCATTGACGCCTACAGGAAAGGTATAGGTATTGCCTGTGGCAGAAAGCCAACGTAAACGACCTTGTACATAGCCCCCTGTAGCCCCAGAAGCAGTGGCAGAATTGACTAAGGCTGTTGTAGAAGAATTATTGACATACAACCAATGGGCGTAGTCATCTTCTCCGTCTCCAGTCGTTACACCAGCATCAGTACGCAAAACTTGATTGGTGTTAAAATCTATAGTATTTTTTACTTCAATGGCTCCACCGTCCAACTCCACGGTGGATTGGTCATTATTCAAGACTAAATTATAAAAAGCGCCATTTCCTATCATATCGGAAGGCGCATAAATTACTTGCGTACTGCCTGTATTCCAAGGATTAGCAGGGTAGTTGTTTTGAAAAATAATAGTTCCCTGTTCATCTGCTCCTCCCGTAGCGGTTAGATCAGCAGTGGAGGCTTCAAAGCGCCAATCGCCTTGAACTTCTATCGTACCTGCATTATCTATATCACTATTCTCATCCATATGGACATCTCCTTCACAATGCACGATACCACCACTTTCAATCGTCATTAAGGAATTATTATCCATATATAGCGTATTGTCTCCTTGAGCAAAGGTGTCGAGGGAAAACAAGGCACAACATAAAAAAACAAACACAAAATTCGTGTAGGGATTCTCCATCATTCCTGGGTTTAATTTTTCGGCAAAGGGGTAGTACCAATTCTTTCTGAATTGTCTAACCAAATTACAATATTATTACTACTCGAAGGCTGTTATTCACAGTCAATTTGTTCGGGCTAAAACAAAAGAGTAAATAATTTTTAGATAAAAGTCTCGTAGTCATGTTAAGAAAATTCAGAAAATAGTAGCAGCAAGAGCAGTTCAATCAAAGGCTGACCAAAATAATAGTGCGGCTAATCCACAAATTTAGATTTTTTTTGCCCATTTGCTTAAATTTTCACAATAAAAACAAGGTCTACCTTGAAAAATAACATTAAAACAACATAGCATCTGAAGGTAGGTTGTTGAAAAACAGAGCTTTTACCGCATTTGTTTGGTTTGTTATGAAATTGATTTATTAAAAATTAATTTCTGTGTAAAACAAATACATTACCTTTGATATAATTCGTTTTAGTGCAAGTGCTTGAAAAGTAAATGCTTTTAAAGTGAAACAAGAGCTATTGATTAATAAAAATCGTTTCCTTTCGCTTAAATCTTTCCGAATAACCTGTCATAAAAAACATTTTAGGGGTTATTTCAATTTATCCTAAATCTAAGGGATGGTCAGCGCTCTTCTAAGAATAGTTCTTCCTATAAAAAGCAATACTAGCATGTTTCTAATATTTATATCGTCTGGGCTACTCCAATCGTCCACTATTCCTTTGTTTCTTCAAATTCTTTTACAATACCGTGGCGAATCCTCTTTTGCTAGCAAATAAAAAACATCATACTTCTTAAACCTTACATCATATTTTGAAGAAGAGCCTTTTCGGTGTGGCTTTATCCTTATTTCTTATATTGGAGAAGACTCAAAGGATTAAGAATCACACATTGTTTTTGTTATTTCTCTTATCGTTCCTTCATGATATTTCTAGATTAGCAACAAAAGTATTTCTTAAGATTCTTGATTTTCTCTTATCTTTGGGCTATTCATCCCTTTGCGGTAGATCCGCCAATTAAAAAACAAGTTACTTATGTCCGACGAAAACTTAGATGCCATACAATCGGAAGTTGCTTTAAATAAAGTTCTTGCTCTCCCTTGCCCTTCATGTGCGGGAAAACTCAATTATTCTGCTGAAAAAAAGACGATTCTATGTCAACATTGCGGTTATTCTGAACCTATAAATGAGGCGCGTGATCGAGTAATCGAACATTGTCTTGATGAGGCGATTACAAGTCTTCCTACCCACTCTCCTGAGGATGAAGGACAAAAGGTTTTTGATTGCAATAATTGTGGGGCAAAATTTAGTGTGGATTCAAATAAGGTGAAGGTAGATTGTGGGTTTTGTGGCTCTAAAAACGTCAATTTAGAGGCTTTTGAACACAATTTTATCGAACCGATGGGCATTATTCCATTCTCTACGCCTAAGGAAAAGGCTGGAGAACTTTTTAGTGAGTGGATTAAGGAAGGTTGGTTTAGACCGAACAAACTGAAGCGCCTAGCGGAAATGGGGGATATTCATGGTATTTATATTCCTTTCTGGACTTATGATGCTCAAACGGAATCAAAGTATTCTGGTGAAGCTGGTCATCATTATTATACCAATAAAATGGTTAGTCAGAACGGCCAAATGGTTTCTCAACGGGTAAAACAAACACGCTGGGTTCATCGTTCTGGTCATTTAAGTCATTTTTTCGATGATGTGCTGGTCGTTGCTTCTTCTGGTGTAAAACAGGAGTTGATGGACAAAATTAGCCCTTTCAAACTCAGTGATGTCATCAACTACGATCCTAAGTTGATGTTGGGTTGGGAAGCAGAGATTTACAGTGTAGAAGTGGATGCAGGGTATAAAGAGGCTGATAAGATTATGGATCAACGCATTCGACATTTAGCAAAAGCAAAAATTGGAGGAGATGAACAACGTCATGTTGTCATTCATACAGATAAATACTGCCAAACTTTTAAGCTGGTGATGCTTCCGGTCTGGCTTTGTTCTTACTTGTATCAAAACAAACTTTACCAATTTTCTATCAATGGACAAACGGGGAAAGTAGGTGGAGATAAGCCGCTTTCCTGGGTCAAAATTGTTTTCTTTGTGCTTATGATTGCTGCTATTATTGGGGCTATTGTTTATTTCACACAAAAAAGTTAAATACTTAAGGGAGGATGATGCTATGATGGAAATCATCCTCTATTTAAAATCGTCCATTTCCTATAAAAGTCCTCTAATGAAATACCTCTTTACCCTAAGTTTTATCCTTCTTTCGCTAAGTGATGTCTTTTGTCAAACCAACAAGGCAGAACCGCCCTATGAACCTCAATTTAAATCGGAGCTGCCCATACTTGCTACGGTAGGTGCTGGAATAGGCGTTTCTTGGTATTTAAGGACACAAATTGAGCCTTTAACAAGTGTTCAAATTGATGCATTGGATAGAAGGAATGTGCCTAGTTTTGATAGAAGAGCCACTCGAAAATGGTCTACAGCAGCAGCAACTTGGAGTGAAGTAACCACGTATACGAATATGGCTCTCCCCTTGGTTTTACTAGCAGATGAGACGATCCGTAAGGACTTCAAACCAGTGCTTTTGATGGGTTTTGAGACGTTTTTAGTTAGTGATATGCTGTCTCGTGTGGCGCAAGTCGCTGCTCGGCGTACTCGTCCGTATGCCTTCAATGATTTTAGTGGGATTGGGAATGAATTGAAAACGGATAGGAATGCGCGTTTCTCGTTCTATTCTACGCATACTTCCCATGCGGCAGCCTTGTCTTTTTTCAGCGCGACGGTTTATAATGATTATCATCCAAATTCAAAATTCAAACCTTACATCTGGACTGGCGCTGCGGTTCTTCCCTTAGTTACAGGTGTTCTACGCTATCACTCGGGACAAGAATTTCCTTCGGATATTATCGCAGGCTATATCGTTGGGGCTAGTATTGGTTGGTTTGTGCCTTGGCTTCACAAAAAGCTCAAACGAGGTAGAAAGAATTAGGAAAGATGATGTGGGATGTATGATGTGGGATGTGGGGAAATCGCAGCAATTCTTGGTTTGACGTTGGGTGCGTAGCAAGGGGTTGAAACCCAATTGCTTTAGAACCTCGAAGGCTACTGCCTTCTCTTGTGAATCACTAGCATCCTATTGCTTTTGCAAACCGAGAATTGCTTGAAAAATCGTAGATCTTACATCATCATTTCATGGATCTTATTTTATCGATAGACACTTTTTATAGCTAGGACATCTTCATGAGGTTTGGGCAATTCTTGGGTACGATTTTTTCGATTGCTAGCAGTTAGTTCTTTGACTTGGCGCTTGAATGCGTGGGAGAAGCCTTTTCCTAGGTGTAATTCTAGGAGTGTTGTGTTTTCTTTTAAGCCTTCTATGATAAATGCTATACCTTTGGTCGTGATGCTGTTACGTCCAAGGTTGAGGTAAAGAAGTTGTTTGTTTTCTAGTAGGATTTCCTTGACGGCTTTTGCTCCTCTATCTCCAATTTGGTTGGCGGAAGCCCCTAGGACTCTAGTGGAATTGCTGTATCCTAAATCTAAACGCTCTAGGGTAGGGTGGTGTTTCAAGCATTCAAGTAGTACTTCACCGCCTTCTTCTCCAATGCCGTTGCTGGCTAGGCTTAAAACACGTAGCGTTTTGTTGCTTTTGAGTCCTTCAGATAATGCGATAACGCCTTCATTTTCAAGTTTATTGACACTAAGTAGGAGTTCTTTTAAATGCTCGTTTTTCTTTAGTACTTTTCCTAGTAGTGCTGCTTCTTTTGCTCCCAAAGCATTTCCACTCAGGTAGAAGCGTTGCATCGGATAATCCGTTTCTATTAATACTTTCGTAATGGCTTGTAGGCCATCAAGGCCAAGGTGTGTATTGACGAGATCGAGCGTTCTAATATTTCGATTGTCTAGGAGTAATTGGGCGATGTGTTGGGCTCCTTTTGCTCCTATAGGATTACGTTTTAGCCATAAAGCACGAACGGCCTTATTTTCTTTTATCGCTGCGGCTAAATGGGCAACGCCTTCACTTTCAATACTATTACAACCTAAATAGACCGTCTTTATAGCTTCATTTTCTTCTAGCAACTCCGCTACGTGTTTGGCTCCCTCATCGCCTAGACCTCCCGTCCCAAAAAGAATGGCTTCGATTTGTGTGTTATTTTTCAGTGCTTTGGCTAGTAGGCTTGCTCCTGCTGCTCCTAGGTCTTGTTTACAACAATCTAAGCGGCCATCTTCGCGTATGGTTCCTCGTTGAAAGATTTGTTGTTCTTCTATTTCTGCATTGGCCTGTAAAAAACCAAGTAAAGGTTCTATTTCTTGATAATCAAAGTCTAAGCCTTCAATGGGCTCTTTGATTGGGCAAAGGTAAATGGGAGGCTTTTGGTTCTTTTTCATGTTCTTTTGAATTTATTAGCTACCGACTTCCCACGATTGAAATCGAGGGTTACAGAAAAGGCGCTGCGCTCCATCGGAAAAACTCTTAACTACTAACGATGCCTGTTTCAAGTAATTGAAATACAAATAGTTAAGTTGTCGTAAGAAAATGCTAAATGATTAACTAATTTGGGGCGATTACTGCATTAGACATCGTTTAATTTTTAGAGGCTCACGCCACTGTTCAACTCTTAACTACTAACTCTTAACTCTAAACTATCATCTCACCATTTAACGACTTGATAATCTTTTAAGAATACTCCGAAATGAGGTTCTTTTTCTTCTTGTAGACCTTCTACAATGGGGTGGTAAATCCTTGCTGCACCATCGACTATATCTAGGGGCGTGACGAATCCTTTTTCACGCATTCTAGTTTTTGAAGGATGGGGTTTTTCGTCTGTAATCCATCCCGTATCTACGCTGGTCATATAGATGCCTTGCTTGGCATAATCTTGGCCGGAGGTACGTGTCATCATATTTAGAGCTGCTTTGGCCATATTGGTATGTGGATGAGTAGGTGATTTATAGACTCGACTAAACTGCCCTTCTACAGCCGATACATTGACAATGAATTTGCGTTCATTTGGTGATTGTAATAGCAAGTTTTTCAGGCGACTATTTAATAAAAAAGGAACAGTGGTATTGACCAACTGCACTTCTAGCATTTCTAGTGTACTTACATCTTCTAGCTTGGCTACCCAACTGTTTTCAGGACGCAAATCTACTTGGATTCCGTCTTTATCTAGGTTATTTTCAGGGAAATAAGGACTTACTTCACGTAGGGATTGGGTAGATTTTTCGGCTTCTAACAAGTAATTTTGCTTTTCTCCTGCTAGTAAATGCTGATAAAAACCTAAGGGGCGTTTGATGGTTTGGGCGGCATTATTGATGAGAATATCCAAGTAATCGAATTGCTCGTACAGATGCTTGATAAAAGCTTCTACACTAGGTATATTGCGAAAATCCAATCCATAAATATAGAGTCTTTCTTTCCATGCTTCGTAATCCTTTAATGCTGCATATCTCCGCTTCGCATCTTCAGGAAAACGAGTGGTGACGATAACCCTTGCTCCATCTCTAAGCATCATTAAGGCTAATTCAAAGCCTATTTTCTTTCTTCCTCCAGTGATTAGCGCCAATTTATCCGTTAAATCCGTAGTTTGTTGTCGTTTTTGATAGTTATGGGTAGCACATTTGATACATAATTGATGATAGAAAAAATGTAATTCTTTAAAATTTTGCTTGCAAATATAACAATGGGCTGCACGATTCAAGGTTGCCCGCTGTTCTAATGCAGGAGCTGCTAGGGGGATTTTTTTGGTGGTTTCATCATTGCGTTGAAATATATAGGTCTGCTGGATCAAGGCTGCATCTTCTTCAAGTTTTTTATTCGCATTCGCTCTACGAAATTGTTTTCTGGCTTGCTTGTATAGTTTGGTTACTAAGCTTTTAAGCCTATTGTCTTCTGGGGCTGCTTCTGGATGCTTGGTCAGAATTTGAAGAACATTTAGGCAGGTTTCCCAATCCTTTTGGGGTATCTCAGGCGATTCAGGTATTTTATTTTTCATACTTTGTGTCTATACTGTTTGTAGAGGTGGCGGGACTCG
>JAHDHB010000194.1 GCA_020631545.1 Saprospiraceae bacterium
CCTCGTTTCCTGCGTTTATTAATTTTTCAGGGATTTTATCGTCGAATACAATGGCTAATCATTTCACCCCTTCAGGGTTTACCTCAAGTTCGAATAATAAATGCGCGCAAATCCCTAAGGGATGTAAGGATTATAGAACAATAGAAGCACTAGTCCCCCCCTGAAAGAACAGGGCTGGTCGGTTTTAATTAATCATAATGTGTTTTTGATTTTTCGTATAGAAATCGATGAATATCATGTAATATTTTTCGATTTTGACAATTATATTCTGGCCCATTTGCACTTAGGCAAAAGTTCTGCACTAAGGAAAAGAGCGAGGCCGGCCTTATAGAAATTGCGTTAAGAAAATCGAAACTGCGTGAGGGCTTAAAGGAGCGACCCGCGAATGCAGCGTTATTAGGAGCTGTTTCTGATGTATAATTAACTAGAAAATAAAAGAATAAGAACTAGTTTTTTGAAGAAAGCCGTTAAGCGGAATGGCTCGGGTCGTGAGCGGGCTGGCCGTTTCGATTTTTAGCAATTTCTATAACGCCTAGATTTTTGTTTCTTTTCATCATGGAAAAGAAAGGCTTTATTTACTAGGTTTATATGTAATTAAAAAGGCACTATTTGACAATTTTTATAATGGCAATGTATTACATTTTTCTAGAACTGACTAGCCCTGCCCCTGAAAGGGTGATATTTTTACGTAAAAACAACATCTTTGACATGCATCTAATCAACGATAAATAGCCTTCGGTACAAACCCAAAAAGCGGCAACCACTTCTGGTGCCGCTTTACTGTCTAAATTCGGGGAATATATGAAAAGATAAAAATGCGAAATTTCAAAAAAAGGGAGTAACGACGGTGATTGTCTGATATATTGCAAAACACACCTCCTAGTAATAGTTTATATTGTCGGGGTACAGGGGAATGAGTGTCAGCAAAAAATTAAACCGTCGTTTGTCGGAACTCGCCAAGCATGGGGTATAGCTTTAAAGGCTTGTCCGACTTTCCCTATCCAAGTATATTTTAATTTCCTATAGCCAATTCTGGATTTTTGATGATATCTACAGCAATCTCTCCTATACCTTTTGGGCCAGAAGGATCGTTGTCGTCTTCTTTTATTATACCACCTATGACGCCCTCCGTAAGGACAAAGCCTCCTTCTCCTGTTATCGCTTTTCTGTCTTCTTCTGTACCTTTAAGGGCAAAAGGATCCTTGTCTTCTTCTATAACGCTTACGGCGCTTTCTGAGAGCACAAAATCGCCTTCTCCCGTAAGAGCTTTTCTTTCTGTACTTTCTATTTGAAATTCAAATCCTTCAAGCTCATTCTTTTCACAAGAAGTCAAGAAAAAAAGAGCGAATAAAAAGAGGATGCTGGTTTTAACGATTTTCATCTCTAGTGATTTTGTAGGTTCTCTGAATTGGTTTATCTCAAAGCTTTTAGGTGTTTGGATTAATTGATAGTATAAAGTTAAGGGATTCTTTTACCCAAAAAAAGGTGCATATTTCGACAAGAATTTAGAATTTTATAGTATCTGTTTTAGTCATTTCGAGTGAAATATTCGTTTTTATCCTCATTTTTTAGAGTGGTCATCTCCCTATGTGAATAGTACGTTCCATTTATTTAGTACACTGAATACTATAGTTAGAACGAACAGAACCCTTGATAAACAAGGAAAACTTTCTTTTATACGCTATGCTTTTCCGAATTTTGTTTTGTTTTTTTGCCTATTCTCAAGTTACATCAACTATATTGGAATTTTTAAGTGCTTTTTTTGTGGGATGTTCTCTTTTTTGACCAATTTTGTGCTTTGTTATTTTTAGATTTTTATTTAAAGAATACCTCAAATTGATCAGCCTAAATCATGCTAGATAATCATTATCCTATTCAAATATTAAATGCTTATTCGAACAACGAACATCGAGATTTCCTACGTTTTCTGGAATCTCCTTTTTGTAATAACGATCAGAAATTGATTGAATTGTATAAGGTCTTAAAAAAAATAAGTAGGAATTTTAAGAAATCAATCCAGAAAGAAGAGGTTTTGGAGTGCTTGAACATCGAGGCTGATGAATTAAAAAGAAGACTTGGAAGTTTACAGAAAAGCATTGAGCAATATATTATCCTCACCGAAATATCGAAGAAAGAACATACCGTTTTCAAGCAAATCCTTATTGTAAAGTATTTGTTCAGGAAAAAACTGCCTACTATAGCAAAGGGAATTCTAAATAAAATGAACAAGTATTTAAAAAAGAAAGAACTCCTCAATTGGCATACCTACTACGATGATTTTCTAGTCAAAGAAATGGAATTGCATTACAATTTGGTGTTTGACGTCGCTTTACGTGCCAATGATAGCTTCAAAGCCACCTTAAAAAGTTTCCTTCGGTATTGCACTAGCGGTCTAATGCGCTTTTATTGTTCGACTTTCAACATGGCGATGATTGTCAACGTCGATCATAATTCTACTTTCTGGAAGTATCTAAAAACTTACTTCGAAGAAAACGAAGCAGAGCTGGTGCCAGCCACAAGCATTTACTACAATATCCATAAGCTACAACACGGCGAAATGGATCCCCAACGGTATGATAAACTACTTCAACTTTTAAAGGAAGAAGGCCACCGTTTTTCAAAAGACGAACTACGCCAAATGTATAAATTCATTCAAAATTTGTGCATAATTCGCTACCGCAAAGGGAATCTAGCTTATAATGACTCACTGTTTTCCTTATACAAAGAATCGCTAGAACAAGATTTGTGGTATGAAAACGTCCAATTTAAGAGCGAAACCTTCATTCATATCGTTCGCACTGCACTGAATGCCAATTCAATAGCATGGGCAACACAATTTGTAGAAGGAAAAGGAAAATTGCTACAAGAAACATCCATAGCTGACACCACTTCTCTAGCGAATGCTTACATTTGTCATGCAGAAAAACGCTTTGAACAAGCCAATGATTTTTTGTTTAAGATTACCGACCAGAATAATCCAAGTTTCAAATACCATATAAAAGTATTGAAAATTATGATTAGCTACGATAAAACGAAGCCTTTAGCGAAGGAAAGACAAGTCAATTCGGTACTTGCCATTATAGAACAACTCCGTTCTCCACTGGTCAAAAAAGGAATTAAAAAACTAGCAAATGAAAAAATCCTTAAGAGTTTTCTGAATTTTGCCAAATTAGCCAAACGCCTGCACAACGCTAAATACCAGACTTTAGACCCCAATTGCACAACCCTAAAAAACATAGAACGCGATATTCTCGAAGGGGAAATGGTCGTCGAACGCCCTTGGCTACTACTAAAAATTCAAGAACTCCTTGAAAAAAACAAGTGTTAACTCCAAGGCGCACAGCAGCACTACTGACCGTTAATCTCACTAGTGGTTCCTAGGCTTTTTTTTAAATTTTAAAACCAAAGCACCTACCTTTGATAGCGTAAAACAAGATAACTATGAAAAACATCCACCATCACCTACAAAACCCTCAAAATGCTCGCCCATTTGCCCTAGATATTACCTATCAAGCGAATGGAAAAGCCAAGCCCCTTGTCATTTTTGCCCACGGTTTTAAAGGTTTTAAGGACTGGGGACACTGGTCGCTCATTGCAGAGGAATTTGCTAAAGCAGGTTTTATTTTCCTCAAATTCAACTTTTCGCACAACGGCACGACACTCGAACAACCGCTAGATTTTGCCGATCTAGAAGCTTTTGGTCAAAATAACTACCTGCTAGAATTGGATGATTTCAAGACGGTACTGGATTGGGTAACGGCTGAAAAGTCTAGCATTCCTGCAAAAGAAATAAACCTTGAAGAAATAGCCATTATCGGGCATAGCAGAGGAGGAGCCATTGCCGTTTTACAAGCACAAAGCGACGACCGCGTAAAGCACTTAATAACTTGGGCATCAGTAAGTAGCCTTGGCTATGCATGGAATGATGAAAATGCTGTAAAGACATGGAGAAAAACAGGTGTTAACTATATTTTTAATGGCCGTACCAAGCAAGAAATGCCCTTGTACTTCCAACTGTATGAAAACTATCAAGCTCATAAGGATATACTAGATGTAAAACAAGCGGCTCTAAAGCTCGAAAAACCTTTTCTCATTATTCATGGAGATACCGATCCTGCCGTTCCCTTATTCGCAGCTCACCAGCTAAAGGCTTGGAATAAAGGCGCTTCGCTTGAAGTTATCCACGGAGCTAATCATGTTTTTGGCGGCAAACACCCTTATACGAAACAAGATTTACCCGCTCATTCGCAAGAATTATGTCGTGCTTGTTTCAATTTTTTGAAAAAGTGAGGGATTAAGAATTACGAGTTGACCGCCATAACACACACGCTCTCTAATCACACACTCACACACTCCCACACCCAATTTATAGATTAAGGATAAAATAGAACTGTTTTTTGGCATCGGAAAGCGGCTAAAAATAGCGAAACTAATGTCACATATTTTTATCAAGTCTAAGTCAAGACGAATTCACCATAAAAACCTACAAAACAAGTAGCCACAATTGATGTGGGGAAACTTTTTAGAAAGAAATTAAAAAAAAAAACGAGCAAGGAGAAATTATTTTAAATACTAATAAAATATCGTCACAAAAAAAGTTAACTTTGCTCGGAAAATTCACTAAAAAGTTCAAGCTAAATATATAAATGGGATTATTCGACATGTTTACCCAAGAAATCGCCATAGACTTGGGTACGGCTAACACCTTGATTATTCAAGACGACAAAATTGTCATTGATGAACCTTCCATCGTAGCCATTGACCGTAGGACAGGCCTCACCATCGCAGTGGGAAAGAAGGCTATGCAAATGCATGAGAAAACGCACGAAAACATCAAGACGGTTCGTCCTTTGAAAGATGGTGTGATCGCCGACTTTCAGGCTGCGGAAAGTATGATCGAAGGCCTAATCGATATGATGGGCGTGCGACGCAAGTTTTTTGGCCATATGAAAATGGTCATTTGTATTCCTTCTGGGATTACAGAGGTCGAAAAACGAGCGGTCTTCGATTCAGCGGAGCATGTGGATGCTAAGGAAACTTACCTCATTCATGAACCTATGGCCGCGGCTTTAGGTATCGGGTTGGATGTAGAAGAACCTGTTGGCAATATGATCATTGATATAGGAGGTGGAACGACGGAAATTGCTGTCATTGCGCTTTCGGGTATCGTTTGTGATCAATCTATTCGCATCGCAGGAGATGAATTCACCTACGATATCATGAACTACATGAAGCGTCAGCACAATATACTTATTGGAGAACGTTCGGCTGAGCAAATCAAAATTCATGTAGGTTCTGCTTTACAAGAATTGGAAGAACCACCAGAAGATTTCCCCGTAAATGGACGAGATTTGATGACGGGTATTCCTAAACAAATCACCGTTTCCTACTCCGAAATTTCTCATGCACTAGACAAATCCATCTCTAAAATTGAAGATGCCGTCTTAAAAGCTTTAGAAAATACACCTCCTGAATTGGCGGCAGATATCTATAAAACGGGTCTTTACTTGACAGGTGGTGGAGCATTGTTGCGTGGTTTAGACAAGCGTATCGCTCAAAAAACCAAACTCCCTGTTCATGTTGCAGATGATCCACTACGTGCCGTCGTTAGAGGCACAGGAATCGCCTTGAAGAATACAGATAAATTCACCTTCTTGATTGATCGAAAAAGCGTCTAATGATAGTTAGGAGCTAATAGTTAAGTAGTGTATAAAACTCCTAACTATTAACTCCTAACTATTAACTATCAAAGCCCTATGCGCAATCTTGTCTTATTTTTTATTAAGTTTCACGCTTTCTTTCTCTTCTTGATATTGGAGGTCTTTGCCCTGTATTTGCTTTTTCAAAATAATGAACATCAGTCCCAGATTTATATTAGCTCAGCGAATTACGTTTCAGGAAATATCCTTCGCACCTTCAACAATGGAACGAAGTATATTAGCTTAGGTGAACAGAATAAAAAACTACAAAAAGAAAACGCTCAATTCAAGGCGCAGCGGCCCAATGCTCTTTTCTATCATCGTGTCATTCCCCTTATCGAAATTGACTCCATGCTTAGTGATACCTCAGTACAACGAGGTTACGAATTTATTCCAGCAAAGATTATCAACAATTCCGTTGACAGACCCAACAACTACATTACCCTGAATCGTGGGGCGAAACATGGTATCCAAAAAAATACTGGAATCATAGGAGAAGGAGGACTCGTCGGTATTGTCCGAAAGGTATCCAAGAATTACGCAGTGGCGATGTCCATGCTGCATCGGGATGTAAAAATCAGTGCGCAGCTAAAACGAAACAAGTACTTTGGTTCTTTGGTTTGGGAGGGCTACAACCCGCAACTCATGACCTTAAAGGCCATCCCAAAACATGCCAATACCGAAGTAGGCGATACTATTGTAACTAGTGGTTACTCAAGTATTTTCCCCGCTAATGAAATGATAGGTGTGATTGATACCTTGTGGGTCGCCCAAGGAGATAATTTTCAGACCATAAAAGTACGATTGAGCAATGATCTCAATCGCGAAGAATATGTTTATGTCGTCAAGCACCTCATGCGTGAGGAGCGCATCCAACTAGAAGAGGAAGTAGAAAATGAGTAGCTCGATCCCCGCATATATCGCCCGTTTTATCATCCTGCTACTTGTACAGGTCTTGATACTGAAGAATGTGTACATCTATCCTCCCTACATTCATCTGTATATTTATCCGCTTTTTATCTTTTTATTGCCGTTCCGCACACCTACCTGGGCAACCTTGTTGCTAGCCTTCTTTCTTGGGCTATGTGTTGATATGTTTTACGATTCCCTAGGGCTACATACCGCTACCTTGCTCATAACGGCCTATGCTCGAAAATTTATTTGTCAGGGCATGGAACCTAGAGGAGGATTCGAAGTCAACCAAAGTCCTATTATACGCCATATGGGGCTAAATTGGTTCTTGCAATATGCTTCTATTCTCCTAGTCATTCACTTATTTTTCCTCTTTTTATTAGAAGAATTATCCTTCGCCAATTTTGGGGTGTTTATTATAAAGCTTATTTTGAGTTTCCTATTTTCTATGGTTCTCATCGTCATTTATCAATACTTAACGAATCCGAAAGCATGATGGTTTTCGACGCTAATGTTTGAAAAGATACCTTAACAATAGAACCTAGAACAAAATAGGGGCGTTTTTAATAAAAGTTATAATAATACTGTGAACAGCAATTACACTGAACGACAATATGTTATCCAAGGGCTCTTCGTAGTCACGGCACTGCTATTGCTGTTCAAATGTGTCGATTTACAATTGTTGGACACCTCCTATCGAAAGAAGGCAAATGTTACAGGTTTGCACGAGGTAACGCTTTACCCTTCTCGCGGCCTGATCTACGATAGAGACACCAATCTCCTTGTCAACAATAAGGCAATCTATGACATCAAAGTCACCTATAATCAAGTCAAAAATTTAGATACAGCTAAGTTTTGCAACCTGTTGGATATTGATCAAGCTACATTTAAAGAAAATCTGAATAAGGATTTCAAAAGTGTTCGTTTTGCACAATGGATTCCCTACACCTTCATGACCAAAATTTCTGCTGAACAATACGCTCAGTTTCAAGAAAGTCTATACGAATTTCCTGGGTTTTATGAAGAGCTGCGAAACGTACGGGACTATAACTACCCCGTTGGAGCGCATGTCTTGGGCTACATCAGCGAAGTAAATCCCACAGAAATTAAGCTTTCCGAAAATTATTATGAAGAAGGCGATTATATCGGAAACACCGGCTTGGAGAAAGAATATGAGCGAGACTTAAGGGGAAAAAGAGGAAAAAAATACTTGTTAAGAGATAATTTAGGTCGTTTGGAGGGGAGTTTTAGAAATGGGAAGTTAGATTCTAGTGCTATTTCTGGCACAGACATCATTTCTACATTAGACGTTGAATTACAACAATATGGAGAACGACTGATGAACAATAAAATAGGCAGTGTTGTCGCTATTGAACCTTCTTCAGGCGAAATCCTTTCCTTCATTAGTAGTCCATCCTACAACCCGGCCATTCTATCCATCAATAGAAATAGA
Organism: Saprospiraceae bacterium; assembly: GCA_020631545.1. GTDB lineage: Bacteria > Bacteroidota > Bacteroidia > Chitinophagales > Saprospiraceae > JAHDHB01. Next base: position 8,065 of record JAHDHB010000194.1, read on the forward strand.
GGAGATGCCTTCAAACAAATGCGTGAAGACTCCATTAAGCCTTTATTCAACAGAGCTTTAAATGCGCAATATCCTCCTGGTTCTACCTTCAAAACGATCATGTCGCTTATTGGATTACAAGAAGGCGTCATCAATCCCCATAAGGGAGTTACTTGTAGAGGAGCCTATTTTTATAAATCAAGGCGCTTTGGCTGTCGTTATCATGCAGAACCTATCTATAACTTGGCCAAAGCCTTACAATTCAGTTGCAACACCTATTATTATCAAGCTTTTCGGGATGTCATTGATAAAGACGGCTACGGTTATGAGCATGTAAAAGCAGGGATGGATCGTTTTTCCGACTACCTAAGGGAGTTCGGTCTTGGTGCGCCTTTGGGCATTGATTTAGCAGGGGAGCAAAACGGGAATATACCGACTTCAGGCTATTATGATAGGCTTTATAATAAATCTTGGAAGTCTCCAACCGTTATTTCCCTAGGCATCGGCCAAGGAGAATTACTAGTAACGCCTTTACAATTGGCGAATGTGGCGGTAATTTTGGCGAATCGTGGTTGGTACTATACCCCGCACCTAGTGAAGGGCCCTCGAATCCCTGATGTTGAACTCAGCAAACAAACAGAAATTAAGAAGTACGAACTTTCTATAGATTCCATTCATTTTAGCCCTGTTATTGACGGAATGGAATTAGCGGTTTCTTCGAACACAGCACAAATACCCGAAGTGGCTTATTGTGGTAAAACGGGAACGGTTCAGAATCCTCATGGAGAAGACCACTCCTCTTTTATTGCTTTTGCTCCTAAAGAAAATCCAAAGATTGCAATTATGGTTTACGTGGAAAATTCGGGCTACGGTTCACGTTATGCAAGACCGATTGCTTCTTTGATGATTGAACAATATTTGAAAGGAGACATTGATCGCACCAATGCTTTAAGAGTCCTAACGGAGAAAAGAATGCTTGAAGCGAGTTTGATCGGAAAGTGATGACGGTTAAGTCCTACTACTTGACACGATACTAGTATTAATTGAAAAATTGAATAAAACGAATGGACAGGAGACGAAACCAACCTAAGGATATTGACTGGCTGACGGTATTTTTATGCCTCGGCCTTATCCTCATTGGGTGGTTGATGATCTATGCTTCCTCCTATGCACCAGAGGCCCCTACGGGCTTGTTCGATTTCTCCAATCGTCAAGGCGTACAATTTACTTGGATTTTAATTTCCTTAGCCACAGCCAGTTTGGTGATGATAGTCGAAAGCAAATTTTATCGAGCATTTGCCTGGCCCATCTATGTCCTTACGATACTGTTGTTGGTTTTAGTCCTTATTTTTGGGCAAGAAGTCGCAGGCGCTAAATCCTGGTTCAACTTCGGTGCCTTCAAATTTCAGCCTGCCGAATTTGCCAAAATAGGAACATGCTTGGGCTTGTCAGCCTATTTAAGTCAATTTAGCGTGAGTCTACAAGACAATAAAGCTCGTTTATACTCCCTACTCATTATGGCCTTGCCTATGGGCTTGATACTCTGGCAGCCGGATGCTGGTTCTGCAATGGTTTTTACCTCTTTTTTACTCTTACTTTTCAGAGAAGGAATGCCGGCAGAACTCTATGTAGCCGGAATCGTTATAGGCGTTCTTTCTGTTATTGCCCTCCTATTTCCTCCCATGCACATCCTTGTACTCCTAGTCATGATAGGCATCTTAGTGCTAATCATCTCTTTGAAAGTCAACTGGTTTAAAGCATTTTTTGGTATAGGCTTACTCGCTGCATTAGTTTACCTCAGCCTATATTATGGATTTTCGAAAGTAGCCCTAGTGATTTGCGGAATAGCGCTTGTCATCACCTCCATCATACATCTACAACGGAAAAAAACAAGCCTCAGTTACTTAGTTTTCCTAGTCCTTCTTATTTCGTCAGGCTATACGATGTCCGTCAATTTTGCCTTCTACGAAATTCTAAAACCTCACCAACAAGACAGAATCAATGTCTGGCTACAGCCTGAAAAGTGCGATCCGCTAGGCTCCATGTACAATCTAAGCCAATCCAAATTAGCGATAGGTTCAGGAGGTTTGACAGGGAAAGGCTTCTTACAAGGTCGAATTACACAATTAAACTATGTTCCTGAACAATCCACCGATTTCATCTTTTGCACCGTAGGAGAAGAACACGGATTTATGGGGAGTTTTGCACTCATCTTTCTATACCTAGCCCTCCTCGTAAGGATTACGATGCTAGCCGAACGCCAACGCTCTATCTTCTCCCGACATTATGCCTATGGCGTTGCCGGTATACTCTATCTTCACTTCTTTGTCAACATCGGCATGACCATTGGGCTAGTACCAATTATCGGGATTCCCTTGCCCTTCATCAGTTACGGAGGTTCCTCATTACTAGCCTTTTCCATCCTCATGGCTATTTTGATTAAGTTGGATAGCGTACGTTTCCAAAGTGTTTAAAAACGGAAATCAACGATAGGACTCTTCCCCCAGCCCCTTCTCTCCAAAGAGAAGGGGAGACACCTTGTTTTACAGGGTTTTA
>JAHDHB010000195.1 GCA_020631545.1 Saprospiraceae bacterium
CAATTTTTTTACCAATTTGAAGTAATCCCGAGATCAATTGTCCAGAGCGATTTCTCCAATAGTTGGTATCACAAACAATGATCAACCGTGTTTTTGCTCGACTGACCGCCGTATTTACTAAGTTTAATCCTCTAGAGATGGGTTGACGAGAATTAACGAACCACATATCCGAAGTATCTACAACACTCAAGACGACCGTATCCCATTCACGTCCTTGCGAACCATGTACGGTCAAAATGCGCATTTCACGATTGAGCTCAGGCAAGTATTTGGCTAAGAGGCGTACCTGTTTGCGGTAGGGGGTTAGGACTGCCAAATCTATTCCAGCAGCACGCTGTACCAAATCTCGTATCACCGCGACCTCTTCTTGGCTTTGCCGACTTTTTAAACCTTCTTGTTTTGTAGCATGGATGTAATAGATTTGAGTATTCCCCGAAGGGTTTGCGGAAGTAAAACCGCTTGGGTAAACATGCTTCATGAGAATAGCCGCTAGGTTGTTTCCAAAACGGTGAGTTTGAGTCAAGATAGCCCAGCCCATAGCTCTTGGGCGAATGCGATTATTCGTCATGTAGGCATTTAGGAGCACCGACTTTTCCAAGTCAAACATTCCCTCTAAATAGATAGCAGACTGTGCCCAGATAAATGTATCCTGCTTAGTATCATCACTTTTTATCTCAAAATCATTGATTTCTGAAACGGGAGGTAGCTGCATATGATCCCCTAGGAAAGTTACAGGAACACCATGGTTAAACAAGGTCAAGCCCTTAATGATATTCGCATAGCCCGCTTCGTCTAGAAAAATATGTTTTACGGGAAGTTTCGACTCGACATAACGCCCGATGTAACCATCTAACGTACAAGCAATGATTTGCACATCTTTCAAGCGCTCATCCGTAGAATTTGAAGAAAGCTCTGTTTTCGCTTCTTTCAGTCCTTTTACCGCCTCTTTTAACTCTTCTGGCGTAAGGGACAAGTAGCCTTCTGCCATCGCTTCATCAATATGAAATTTTTCACGTTCCTCGTTTACCCTACGCTCCACCTCAACTTTCAAAGCATCCAATTTTTTCCCTTTCAACAAGGTAATCATTCCTTTCAAGAAGGGGATTTCTCGCATTTCTTGCTCCATCGTGCCTTTTAACGCTTCCTTTTGATGACCAATTTCAGTCAATAAGGCTCTTATCTTTTTAATTTCCCTATGATTCTCTTCCTTGGCCTTTTTTAATTTTTTTAGGGTCTTTCGTGAATCTTTCATTTCCTTAGCCAAGTCCGTAAGCTCCACAAAATAAGTTATCAGTCTTTCTGATTTTTCAAGTTCTCCTTTTTTACGTTCGAGGGTACGTACTTTCTCTAGCAATTTTATTTTTTTATTTACCTCGCCTATTTTTTTTATCAAGCCTCGCTCTTCACAAACATCTGGATACATCTGTACAAAATCAGCAGAGGGAATGCCTAGGCGGAGGATTTTTCGGCGTTCTATACCTGCTAGATCAGTCATTTTTAAAATTCCACGTAAGACTTGTTCTATCGCATTATTAGTAGGTGCCATTACCGCTACCTTATGCCCTTCTTTTATGTATTGCAAAAGCGTGTAAGCCAAGACAAATTGCGTTTTCCCTGTACCTGGCGCTCCCCAAACATAAGAAAAGGGCTTAGTCAAAATCGTATTTAATGCCTTTTTCTGTTCTTCGGAAGGTGTTAGATTTTCTAAAAACCTCATCTGCTTGACTCCCGTTTTCAGAATAGAGTTGTTTTCTGGCAAGGCCAAATCTTCCCCATTCGACTCATACCAATCAATGACACGTTGCACTAAAAACTTGAGGTCAGAAACCAGTCGAAGTGTATCTTTGGTTAAGGAAGAAAAATCGTCTTTACATTCTTCCGTTGGCCTGACCACCAAAGTTCGTTTATCAGCATCGAATTGGACAACTTTCACGACATCGGTTCCATATTCTTTATTGGAAGACAATACCCGAAAGATAAGGGCCTCAGCATCAAAAACTTTCTGCTTCATTCTAAGTAAAAAGACACCAGATTGCCCTTCCAACTCCTGAATATTGGTCAGTTCAATAAGACGAATTCCCTTATCGTTTTCTTTTAGGTATTCATAATATACCTTGGCTGCATTAAGGCAGGTTTCTTTCAGCTCGACTATGTCCATCTAAAAATACTTAAGGATTCGGATTAGAATTTTACCTAAGTTATCCAAAGAAAAAAAGAACAAAATAATTTAGGCAAACGAAATTTTCTGCAAGTAGGTCAAAATTTGGCAGTTTTGCAATTTTTTTACCCTAAAATCAATAAGATAGCCCCTTCTAAATCTGGAGAAGGCTCGTTAGGCTATTTTTTAAGGAAAAAAAACATTCAAAACATATGCAGATTACTTTTGTTTTTGCTCAAGTCACTTGAAAAAAAAATGGTATGAAAAACAATTGACTAATCAATAGGTTACTAGTTGATTCATTTTTAAGGGGACATTTATTACCTATTTTTTTTTTTATTTGCAAAAAAATCTACCTCTACGCAATCAAAACTGTAAAGTAATTCACTATTTTTGTCCGCTTAGTTTAAGTAAAAGCTAAACTACTTGGGCATTTGCTCTTTTTGAGCTTGGTGAAAATCAAAATTACCTGTTTGATGGGTATTTTAAATCTACACCAATTTTTCCCATTGGAATTTCTTCAGGAAAAGTAGGAGTTTGGGCATAAAATTATGCTCAAAAGCCAATGCATAGAAGTTTTTTTAGGTAAAAAACCCTAAGATTTATTTTTACAGGATTTTTTATTGTATTATTGTTATTTGATAGAAGGATGTAAGCTATTTTTAACGTGAAACTCGAAAAAATAGTCGTCCTTTGGAGTATTCCTCCAAAAATACGAGCTAGTACTAATTTGATATTGACATAAGAGTAAACCTCAATACGCTATACTTCGGTGTAAGGTAGGAAATTCATGCTTTTATTCCTTTTTTTGCTACAAGGCTCAATTTTTATTTAAAAACCTTTTTTCTTTGGCGGACATATATTACGCTGTTTTTCAAAGCTCTGAATATGACACCCAACATCAAAATCACCAATTCCAGTATCATGCGACCTTGCCTATTTGTTATTGGCCTGTTATGCCTTGTCCATCAAGTATCTTTTGGACAGATCATTCTTAATACGAAGGACACTACCGTTTATAAGTTTAGCATGGCAGCTAGTGTGTCCAATACGACCGAATCTCATATATTGCAAGCGGAGATCAAAAATGATCCCATTTCGCGATTATTCGACTACGAAATTGTAGCCAATGAAGATCGGCCCTTAAAACTATACTCTGCTAAAGCTGATAAGCAGTTAGAAGTATTAGCAAACCGCTTGGTTAAAGAAGGTGGAAACTTCAACTACCAACTTTCTTTCGATCAAATGCCTGAAAAAGCGGAATTGTATATTTACAAGCTAACACCACTCTACTATGAGGCTAAGCTTAAAATCTTTCCGACCAACAGCAATCCTTACTTCTATTACAAGTCGATTATGCTTAAGCAAAGCAATGGATTGATTGGAACTGGCGATCTTGCTTACAATCAAGCAAGATTGGCAGGTTTGAACAAAAAGAATGCTCAGCCTGACCGTCGTCAAAGAAGTGAGTTCAGCTTCTGTCCAAATCAATTTTCTGGAGAAGTTGACGTAGAAGTTCATCTTCCAGAAAGAAGATTTTCGATTCCTCGTCAGTATTTCCTTGAGACATACGTCTACTTACATAGTTCTGCTCAAGACTCTGTTCTTGATTATACTTATACTACACAAGTAGAAAGGCTTGAATTTATTTGCCCTTTAGGCAGAAAAACTTGCGAAACGCCTCCTGTCACGGTCTCTATTCCTATTACCTACATCAAAGGTAAATACTACTCTATCCATGTTATGTGGAAAGAAAAAGTGGGGAGAAGCCGCAACAATCCTCCAGAAAGAGCGCTTGTTTCTAAGCGTTATGATGGTAATGTCTTGCCGAACGTTTACAGCGTAGCCATCGGAGATTCAGACAATAAGGACAAACGCTACACTTTCGTTCTTCCTTGGGGCAAAAACTGTGCTCCTGAATAGCTAGATTTTGTATAGAGAGTATAGGGTAGAGCGTAGAGAGATTTACCGTCATGACGATTATTTTTTCAAAGAAAAAAAATCCCTCTACTCTATACACTCTACCCTCTACTAAGATATTTATCCTGCCTACCTTAAGGCTTAATGGGTCTGCTGAATGACACTCGGCAGGCCCTTTTTTTATTGCCGTGTAATAAGTTTTGGGAATATTTTGGAAAGAGTAAACTATGAAGATGACGTTTTGTTGTTTGAATGTGTTTTTTTGTTGTTATTTGTTGATTGTTAGGTCCTTAATTCTATCTAGAGCATTTGGTGTTGTTTGAATTCTTCAAGAAGGAACAACTCGTTACAACAATCCTCTCCAAAAAACTGTTGTACTTGTATTAAACTAAAACCAAGAACCATGGACAAACTTCCTTTATGGGCTAAAATACTTATAGCCGTCGTCACCTGCCTAGCTATAGGCTTTCTTTCAGGCCTTTCCACTACAGATGCAATCGGCAATTGGTATGCTGGTCTAAATAAACCTTTCTTCAATCCACCCAATTGGCTATTTGCGCCCGCTTGGAGCCTTCTCTATACCTTAATGGGAATTTCTGCGGCCCTAGTATGGCACCAAGGATTATCGCGCCCTGAAGTCAAAAATGCCTTACTATTTTTCGGGATACAACTTGTCTTGAATTTCTTCTGGTCTATTATCTTTTTCGGTCTAGAACAACCGATGTTTGCACTGATAGAAATCATTCTCCTTTGGGGCTTCATCCTAGTCACCATCCTTAAATTCCATAAAATTCATAAAGTAGCTGCTTATTTGCTCATCCCATACCTAGCTTGGGTGACATTCGCTACCGCACTGAACGCTGCTATCGTATATTTGAATTAAAAGCATTCAATGGAAGTTGTACGCCCTTTTCTGACTGGTCTCAGGTGTATAAATTTCAAAGCAAAGAGCCAAAAATACAAGGAGCGAGCTTGTTTTCCCTTTAGAGGGAGATGTCGCCAGACAGACGGTTGTACCTTAGGTCGTTGATGTCTATTTTTAGCAATTTTTAAGAAAAAAGACACTTTAGTATAAGTTTTTGAAATTCAGCAAATTAACATAGGCGTTAGTAAAAAAACTCCATTAAGCTCCATTCTCCATCCTTCATCTTTCCCATATATTCTTGATTTTCTGTACATTTGCGGTCAAATGCAAACCATTTATCTACATACTGGAACAAATCTAGGGCATCGAGAGCACAATTTAAGGATGGCATCGATGCTGATCAGAGGAAATATAGGCCGAGAAACGAAGGCTTCTTCTTGGTATATCACGGAACCGTGGGGCAAGACAAGGCAGCCGCAGTTTTTGAATCAAGCCCTAGAGGTACAGACTCATTTGACACCGCAACAGGTGCTTGAAACTATCCACAAGATAGAAAAGCACATGGGGCGCAAAAAATCGGACAAATGGTCGGCACGCGTGATTGATATCGATATTCTTTTTTTTGGGGATTTGATCATCGAAACGAAACGTTTAACGCTGCCGCACAAGCTTTTGCATCTACGTAACTTTGTCTTGAATCCAATGCTGGAAATCGCTCCAGATTTGGTGCATCCCGTTTTGAAGAAAACGATTCGGGAATTGGTGGAGGAATCGGAAGATCCCCTGAAAGCAGTGAAGTTTTGAGCGAAAAAGAAGGAAAAGGACGCCTTCTACAAACTAGTGGTTCATTAGGGCAAAATGCATCACGAACAAGCGTCACAAACTATTCATGATGGTTAAATGTAAAGAAATAAAATATAATTACATTGCAATAGAAGGCAATATCGGGGCGGGGAAAACCACGCTTTGTAAGCTCTTGGCAAAAGATTTTAACTGGCGGCTGATCTTAGAACAGTTTTCGGATAATCCCTTCTTGCCGATGTTTTACAAAGATCCTGATCGTCATGCTTTTACGGTGGAGTTGTTCTTTATGTCTGAGCGTTTCCAGCAGTTGAGTGCTGTCATGCAGAAAGATTTGTTTCAGCAAAACACCTTGACGGACTATTTCTTTATTAAGACGCTTCTTTTTGCCAAAAAAACACTCAATGGCGAGGAGTATCGCTTATTCCAACGCCTTTTCGACATTCTCAATGCGAATTTTTCAAAACCTGAATTGTTGGTTTACTTGCATCGCCCTATTCCTTCCCTGCTCAAAAATATCGAAAAACGTGGACGAAGCTACGAGCAAGAAATCTCCACAGAATATCTGCAAAGCATTCAGGATGCTTACTTTAACTACTTTAAAGTGGAAAAGAGTATACCCATTTTGCTTGTAGAAATGGGTGATTATGACTTCATCCATGAGGAGGTCTATTACAAACAATTAGTCGAGCTATTGCACCGTTCTTATCCTAAGGGGTTGAATCGTGTGAAGTTGGGAAATTAAGCATTGAGGCTACTCCGAAAAGGCTCTTCTTTAAGATATGATGTAAGCTTTTAGGAACATAGGTTATATTATGATTCTTACTTTTTGCAAAAAAAACAAAACTTCTTCTTCTTCTCCTTTTCTTCAAAAAATACTTAGAAGAAAGCTTACTTTCGTACAATCTTCAAAGCCCCTCCGCTAAAATCGACTTTTAAGGTACAATTATTAAGTGTAGGATGTTCTAGTAACCATTTTGCTAGGGGCGAAACGACTTCCATCTCCATAGCTCGCTGAAGTGGTCTTGCGCCATAGCGGACATCAAAACCTACCTTGGAAAGATGGGCGGCAACGGCAGGAGTAAATTCAAGTTTCAAGCCTCGTTTCTCAAAACCTTCTCGTTGTTTTAACTCTTCTAATTCTTTTTCCGTTATTTTTTTGATATCGCTGGAATTCAAGGAGTTGAAAACGACAACGTGATCGATTCTATTGATGAATTCCGGACGGAAAAAGTCGCGAATGGCCGAGTCGTACTTGGGAGCATCCTCTCCTCCAAAACCAATGGAACGCTGATTGGTAGCGCCTAAGTTGGAAGTCATGATAATGATGGTATTTCGAAAATTAGTGGTACGACCGAAGTTATCCACTAGGACGCCTTCATCTAAAACCGTTAGTAGGGCATCAAAAATGGAGGGATCGGCTTTTTCGACCTCATCTAAGAGCAAAACGGAGAATGGACGTTCTCGGATTTCTTGCACTAGTTTTCCCACTTCATTCCCTGCACCGATAAAACGCGAGAGCATTCCAGGATGCTGAAATTCACTCATGTCAATGCGAATGAGGGGCGAACGTTTTTGGCCTTTGCCGAAGAAATAATTGGCTAAAGCCTTAGCACTAGCGGTTTTCCCTACACCTGTTGGCCCTGAGAACAACATAGTTGTGATGGGTTTGTGTGGATTATTTAGCCCTGCTTTAAAAACCTTTACAGTGGTGCAAAGATGGCTGATGACCGCCTTTTGCCCCATAATCTGTTTGTTGAAATAGCGCTCGGGGTCTTTGTGATCAAGTAAAATATCATCGCGCAAAAAGAGCTCGGGCATACCTGTTTGCTGGATAAAGTTGTTCAAGACCTCTGGACGACAGATTTTATTGGATTGATTAATTTGTGCTTCGCTTACTGCTTTTGCTAGGAATTTCACCGCTTTTCCGGGGAAACGTTCATAAGGGAAATAACGTAACAGCAGTCGATAAGACAATTCCACGGCATCTTTGGATACGTTGATTTTCAAATTTTTACCACAGTATTCTGAGAATTTATCCATAATGGTATGGATTTTCTTTTCGGGCAATTCTTCTATTTTTATCACTTGAAAATTATCTGCGAAGCCTGGGAGAAGACGACGCAAGCTTTCGTATTCTCGTGGTGTTACCTCGCCTACGATCTGTATTTTCCCTTTATTGATGAAAGAGGCGAGGAAGGCTGCGACACTATCTTCTGGGCCACCACCTCCGATTTGGAGTAAACGGATAAAATCCATAACCCACAAAACGCCATTCGCAGCAGCAAGGTCGTCCACCATTTCTTCGCAAGTTTGCTGCCACTCTCCTAGGTATTTGGCGGTGGCCGTGATTCGCTGGGGCATCATTTGCCAAAAGGTAAATCCTAGTCGCTGCTTGCGATTTCGAGTTACAATTTTCTTGATGGCTTGCTTCAAAACGGAGCTTTTCCCTACGCCATGCGCTCCTACGACTAGCAAGCTACTGCCTACATTGACCAAGATATCCACGACTTCTTCAACTTTGTTTTCCAACTCCCAAGCAGCTTCCGGGAAAGCACTGATTTTTCTTCGGACAGCTTTCGTAGGAGGATAAGGGTCGGCAACTTTTTTTAAAGCAGGATATGTACGCTCATAACCTTCTTCCCAGTTGAAATCTCGATTCTCATTTACTTTTAAGTGAATGTAATCTAGCTGAGGTTTAGGGAATTGCATGTGGCGGTATAATTCCTCTGGCGCTAAGTTATTCAGCAAATTGGTCGAGAAATGGGTGACTAAAGAAGCAAATTGCTTGGCGTCATAGTAATAAAAATTGCGATTAAAAAGTGGTAAATGGCATTCGAAATGGCCGTTTTCATGCTCTCCATAAACGGCTACCACAGGCACTTTTAGGGCGGTATTGATGGGGAATAACCCATTGTCGTTTTTATAAGCGGGCCTTACATTGACTTGAAATACCTTGAGCTTTGGCATCACAATTTCTGTATAAGGGTATTCGTCATACTTTTTATATTGCTTAGCTAAATACTCTGAAAGTAAAGCTTTCACATTACGCAAATCCTTGTCAACGACTTCATATTCAGTCCCAACAAGGATGCCTAGTACTGCATTGTCATTCAGTTTATAATAAAGTAAGGGGTAAGTTTTCTTTTCCATTTCAAGTTATTTCAAATATACCGTTGCACAAAATAAGGTATTATTTGCAGAAATGGCTAGTTTTCTTCGCTATAGCTTGAAAAGAGGGAAAGCTAAAAGGTGTACGACGCTATCATGGTCTTTCTTCCTAGTTCTTGCTGAGAGGGATTGGTAGGCTTACCAATTGTTCCCTGCGGGCGAACTTTGTAATTCTTTCGGTTTTTTAGAGCCACCTCATGATGAAAAGGAACAAGAAAGCGGTACTCTCCAAAAAGAAAAGTACCGCTTTCATTAAGTCAGTAAAAAGACTCGCTTCTTGCTAATTTTGAAAAACATAAATATCTACACGACGATTCAACTGTCGTTCCTCATCGCTCATTTGTTCTAGCGTAGCAGGACTTTCCTCTCCATAAGGAAGTAAAACCATATTATCCTTGGGAATACAGATACTTTCCAAGTGATTTCGAGTAGAAACCGTACACTTTAAGCTTATAATCAGGCTTTTAGTAGAGATGCCTTCTTCCGAAGCCCGCCTAGGTAAATATCATAAGTTGTTACCTTTTCGTCTAAAGCGATTTTTAAGGCATCCAATTTGGATTTGTCTTCTAGTGCTAAAGTACTAGTGACACTGCTCTGAAGTAATGGATAGTTTAGCCGTAGCTACCTGACCGATGAGCAACGCAGTATAGCAAAAAAATAACAAGCTTAAACTGTCTAGAACCACTAGCGGTAAACCTGTGAGGGCTGGCACAAGAATTCAAGGAAAAAGAGGATTGCTTAAACTACAATTTTTCTGTATCTTTGTTGAAAGTCAAGGGATATGCTTACGCAATTCAGTCAATTAGATTTATCGGGACGTTTTACTTATCAAGATTATTGGGAATGGATATTCGATGAAAGAGTTGAGCTTATCAACGGAAAAGTTTATCCGCTATTTTCTAAGGCCGTCGCGTCATTACTAATATAGCAAAAGGTAAAAAATGATGGTAAGGAGGAAGATAATAAACCGAAAAAATACATAGTTTGAAAGAAGAAGAAATACCCAATATAGATCATGATGGAAATTGGAAATTGCTGATTGATAATTTGCCTCTTGATTTTATGGCGTTCTTTTTGCCGATTCTTTATCCTGATATTGATAAGAACATTGCTCCAGTATTTTTGGACAAGGAATTTCATAAGATCGTTAAAGACCTTTTGAAGTCTGGCGTGACGATGAAGGATAAATTAATGAATGCTAAGTTTCGAACAGGGGAAGATTGTTGGTGCGTTATCCATATAGAAGTGCAATCCAGTTTTGACGCTGATTTCGCAGAAAGGATGTATCGTTACTTTATCCGTCTTTTTGACAAAGGATATCGAAAAATTGCGGCGATAGCCATTTATACAGGCGATGAAGTACCCAAAAATTATAAAGTGTTTAAGCTTAATGAACCTTATGCAAAAGCAACGTATGAATTTGGTACTTACAAGGTAAAGGATATTCCAGAAGAAGAATTGCTAAACTCTAATAATCCCTTTGCTTTAGCAGTTTTGGCTTGCAAGTATATTAATAAATCGAAGGGAAATAACGACTTGCGGTTGCAATTTAAGCGAAAGTTGTTTAAATTAGCTTTAGAAAGGAATTATACCAGAGCACAAATTGGTTATTTAATTAAATTCATTGAGTTTATGTTAGTGCTTCCCAAAGATATGGAAAGAAACCTAAAACATGA
>JAHDHB010000196.1 GCA_020631545.1 Saprospiraceae bacterium
AGTTTGACAAAAGACATAAGACAAAGGACTTTTTTGTTCCAAAAAATTATCGTGATTTTTAAAATCGTGAATAGTCTCACGATTCGGAAAGGCCCCGTAGCTAAGAAGGACGGTAGCCCCAGCTACCTGACCTAAAAAACTAGAAGTGAGGGTACTCCAAAAATGCTCCTCTTCAAAATACGATTTGCGACGTATGATGCTTCTTATTGGCTAGCAAAAAAGAATTTTCGCCATGAGGGTTTTCATACATCATACATCGTATTTCTCATTAGCTCATTTCTTTTTCTTCGATTTCATTTTTTCGCGTGCGAAGGCTTGCATGTCAGCTACTTGATCCATTTCGTCCACGATTTCCGTTCCTAGTAAAGTTTCGATAATATCTTCGATGGAGACAATCCCCGTCATCGTTCCAAATTTATCAAAAACCAAGGCAAAATGCTCATTGGCATTCATCAATTCCTTGAACAACTCACCGATAGGTTTAGTATTCGTCGTTGAAGAATGCTTACGAATAATACTACTAAGTGGCTCGTTTCCTTTATTTTCTACTAGGTTTAGTAATAATTCATCCTTCAAAAAATAGCCCGAAATGTTATCTTCTGTTCCATGATACAAAGGAATTCTGGAAAAATTTAAGGTTGGATTCTTTTCGTGAAATTCAGCAATAGTCATTGAGTCTGGCGCAGCCACCACCACCGTCCTAGGTGTCATAATATCTTCAACGGCAATGCTATTAAATTTCAGAAGATTGTGAATAATGTCTGCTTCTTCCTCTTTTATCGCGCCACTCTGTGTACTTACTTTCGTCATCGCAACAAAATCTACCCGACTAAAGACACTCTTATCTTTTTCTTTCTTCATCTTCTTAGTAAGAAGCTGGCTCATCCATACAAGAGGTGCAAGGAGAAAAAGCATCACTTTCAACGCTTTAACGGTAAAAGGCGTCAAAGCTTCCCAGTAGTTTGCCCCAAGTGTTTTAGGTATAATTTCGGACAAGACCAAAATCGCTAAGGTCATCAATGTAGCTACGATGAATTCGCCCGAAATTAACTGGTCGGTTTGTCCACCGTATAACTTAGAAGCTTGAGAACCAACACCAATAGAACCAACTGTGTGCGCAACTGTATTTAGAGTCAAAATAGCTGCTAAAGGACGATCAATATCATTTTTAAAAGATTTCAAATCTCCAGCTATAGGATTTCCTTCCTGCTCTTTAATGCTAATATAAGAAGGTGATACGCTGAGTAATACGGCCTCTAAGATTGAACATAAAAAAGAAAAAAGTATTGAAAGTGTTAGAAAAAATAACAGCAAGCCCATTTTTTGTTAGTTAAGCGTTAATTAATAAAGTGAAGAAGTCCTTCCACAAAATTTGTTCCGTTCCTCTTTGGGTGGAAGCGTCCAAAGTTACAAAAAAAAGCGGTATGATGTGGGGATTGAAGATGGAGAATGAGGGATGAAGAGATCCTCTAGGTTTTTTAAATGCTCTGCGAACATTCCCCGCCTTCTATTCTTCATTCTAAATCCCCCTCCTTATCTTTAGAAAGACGACCAAATCACCCAAACATCAATGAAGACCCAACAAATTCTGATCAATTTCCTATTTCTCCTTCTACTAGGATTTTCCTGTTTTCTAACGGTTCAAATCTACCAACAATCCCGCATCAATCAAACATTTAAAATAGATTATGCCGAACTGAATAATGTAAAATACGGTTTACTCAATGCGCATGAATGGAAGCGAAAGGTGTCTAATATAATCGCCCTAAAGATTGAAGAATTTGACATTACAGAAGGAAATCGAGGCGCTATCCGACAGCACATTCAGCGAGCTATGTACCGTTTGATTGATGAAGTAGAAATCTTTTTGAACCAAGAAAAAAAACAAGGAAATTGGTTTTCAAGAGGCCTAAAGTCCGTCGCTTACGGGGTAGCCTTCGACCCACAAAAATTTAAACAACAAGTGCCTGCCTGGACAGAAGAGATATTGGTCGATTTAGATAATCCTGCTACTCGACAGCAATTGAAAGATTTCCTTCAACAAAAAATGACGGAATTGATGGAGGAAAAAATGGGTAAAGAAAACTTAACGGCCATACATAGTATAAGACAACGCTATTCTTGCAAGGGCAATGCAGATTGTAGAGCAACATTAAACAAAAAAATAACCGCCAATGCTGATCAGATTTTTGATGCGAGTTTGCTCATTATCGCTTGTGCTTGTCTCCTTTTTCTCTTGACTACTTACGTTCAAAAACAAGGAAATTTTGCATTTTTTAGCCTTCTTGCATTTTGCTTAGTGCTGCTTTTCGGTGGTCTTACTACGCCTATGATCGACATTGATGCCCGAATCCAAGAACTTTCTTTTCTTTTGATGGGGGAAGAGGTTGCTTTTCGCGAGCAAGTTTTATTTTTTCAAAGTAAAAGTATTACAGATGTTGTAGAAATTCTGCTACGTCACGGCGATTTTCAAACCATTTTAGTTGGGGTGTTAATTGCCTTATTTAGCATCCTTTTCCCGCTTCTAAAGCTCTTATCTACGGGATTTGCTCTTAGTAAACCTACAAGCATCGAGCGCAATAAATTCATAAGATTCATGGTCTTAAAATCTGGAAAATGGTCGATGGCAGATGTCTTTGTCGTCGCTATTTTCATGGCCTATATCGGATTTAAAGGCATTATTGACAGCCAATTAAATCAGATGACAGGAGACCATATCACCGTTGATCTGATTACGACGCATGAAGGGACTGCTCTCCAAGTAGGATTTTTATTATTTACAGGCTATTGCTTGCTGAGTTTGGCGATGTCGGCACTTCTTGAAGACAGGCTTAAATAAGGCTAGATCGAAAAGCCCTGCTGATGAATAGAGCAGCTATTCCGTTAAAAGTTGAAGTTGTTTTACTTTTCTAAGAATGCTTGAACCGATAGCGCAATGGACACACCTTTTTTTATCGCAATACTCATTTTTTAATTGAAGGAGTGCTTGAGTTTGAGCAGCCGATTTTGCTTCAAATCCTAGTCCTTTCCAATGCCGAATAATGGTATTTTGCTCAGGCGGTATTTCTTCCAACCATTTTAAAGCTCTGTCTTGATAAATGCTGTTTCCCTTCCTTAAACCGTAGAGAAACAATAAAGGAATAACGGCGTTGATAATGAACGAATACTTGGTGCTTACCCCTAGAAGAGAAGGGCCTTTTTTGGTTGGTTTATCAAAAGCGACATGCTCTTGCCAATAAATGGAGGCTTGCGCATGAAGTATTTTTTTTAATTGATGTAAACTTTCACACTCCACGATTTCTCGAAAAAGATGCTCAGATTTTCCCATCAAATCAGAGAATTGAGAAAGCCGAATCGTTGGAAAATTAGGTGGTCGAAGCCTCGAATATTTCCATATTTCTCCTTTAAGTGCTTGTAATTGATACTTCGTGGCAAGGAAAGTATATTCTGCTTGGAGGTTTTGAGGATACTCATCAGTAAAATTACCTTCCAACAAGCCTGCTTGACCGAAAATCAAGGCATCCAGTTGAAAGGGCTGTGCTCTATATTTGCGTAACAGCTTCAAAGGCAAGGATTTTGCTAGTAATTCAAAAGGAACAGCATTTACCCTCATCCCAAAATTACGGGTAAGCAATTGGTAAAAAGTTTCTTCCCAATCCTTGTTATTTTGTAAAAACAAGCGTTCCAAACGCAGCATCTTATTTTCCAAACGTTCTATCAAGAGCCGTTCTAACCAAGTTTTACGTACCACCTCTTTCACTTCTTCTAACTGTGCTTGGCAAGGGATTTTTTCACTAGTAGAAACCAATCTATTGTACTGATGAAGCACATAGCTTGGAATCAAACGCCGTAGCTCCAAACAAGGAATGGCTTTTCCATTTTCTCGATAAATAGGCACATCGGCATCAAAAACGACATGCAAAATAACATTATTATAAGCTGGATTGTTCTGATGTTGATGGCGCATCCAATCACTTGAACGAACATGTATTTCTACATTACCAAACCATACCGTATTGCCAATTTTCACTTTTGCATTAGTAAAATCGGGCCCAGCATCCTTGTTATGGAAACCCGATGCTTGAATTTCAAGTGGTCGACCTTCTGTCGTCATTAGACCACGTATTTTAAACTGTTTGAACAACCACACATGGTGTAAAAAATCTTCTTTAAGTCGTTCTTTCATTAGTTTATGTTTTTTGATTAACGTACAATTCTTTTAGCCGCCATCTTCCGATCAGGCATCTTCCAAACTAAGGCCCTCTATATATAAGTGTCAGAAAGGGCCTATTTTCCATAAAGGAATTTGCACTTTTTTTGAATTTTTATTTTACTAAACTATTTAAAACCACCAAAACAATTTAATTACCAACGACTTAAACAAAAAAGATCTTGAGGTCACGATTTGCGACCTCAAGATCTTTTTTCAAGAAAAATTTATGAAAAGAAGGTAAAAGTAGGAGCAAAAAAGGATTATGCTCGCTAAGCACAGAGAAAAGAATTGTTATAAATTCTAAAAAACCAATAAAAAATTCAACAGGGACGCTAAGCGCTATAACATCAAGAAAACAGTGGCGTTTTCAATAGATTTTAGCAAGCCTCTTATTTCGTTCTTTCCTTGAAGAAATGCAGAGCCTCCTAGGCCAATTCTAGAAAATGCTCTTTTATAATCCTATCCAACATGCTCTTAGTCAAGGGTTTTTTCATAAAACTAGCTACATCGTCAATAGCATTCCCCTTAAGTTCATCATCAGGATTTAAGGAAGTCGTCAACATGACAAGAACAACATTTGCCTTCTGCTCCTTTTTCAAGGAAGCATATTTTTCTAGGAAACACCACCCGTTCATAATCGGCATATTGATATCTAGGAAAATAAGATCAGGCTGAGGATATTGCTCCTCCACCTTAGTGGTCAAGAATTCTAAAGCCTCTTCTCCAGTTTCTACAACATGACACTGTTTGGCAAAATTATTTTCGCGAATAATCTTCTTATGAAGAAAATTAGTTGCATCATCATCATCAACTAAAAGTACACTACGGAGTATAGGATTCATGATTATCTATTTTTTTTATAGTAAAATGAAAAGTGCTGCCTTCATCGACTTTTGACTCTGCCCAAATCTCTCCACCATGCAATTCGATGATTTTCCGACAGTGTGCCAACCCAATTCCTGTACCTTCATATTCTCTCCGTGAATGCAGTCTTTGGAAAATAATAAAAATTTGTTCTTTATAAGTATCATTAAAACCAATGCCATTATCCTTCACGGAAAACTTCCAAAAATCTTGTTGTTCTTCGACAGCAATCTTAATGACAGGCGTAACGTCTTTTTTTCTAAACTTGATAGAATTCGTAATTAGGTTGAGGAAAAGGCGATGAATCTCCACGTCATACCCCTTAATAATAGGAAGTTCCTCAAACTCGATCTTAGCATCATTATCCTTAATAACTCGCCCCAAATCCCGAATAACAGAATGAACCACTCTATTACAATTTAAAACTTTGGTCGTTTTTTCCCGTCCTATCCTAGAATAATCCAGCAAATCTTTTACTAATTCACGCATTCGATAAGAAGCCTTTGTAATAAATTTGAGGTAGGATTCTCCATTTTCATCAAGTGATGTACGGTACTCTTTGTTAAGTAGTTCTACAAAACTTAATATGGTACGAATAGGCTCTTGCAAATCATGCGAAGCGACGTATGCAAACTGTTCAAGTTCATGATTTTTATGCTCCAACTTCTTCGCATAATCTTCCAACTCCTTAGCCTTTTTAACTCGTGTAATATCAATATGACACCCAACCATTCTTATAGGTTTTCCATCCTCATCCCATTCAATAACTCTTCCACGACAAAACACCCATACCGTAGCCCCGTTTTTGTGTCGGTATCTAGCTTCTGTAAGAAACGGATACTCTCCCTTGGATGCTACATGCTCTTCGAAACGTTGGAAAATGTAAGGTAAATCTTCTTGAAACACCAACTTTTGCCATGCCTCTGGGGTATTTTCCATTTCGTGATCTTCATACCCCAACATACTTTTAAAGGTTGGACTCAGATACTCGCGATTTTCTTGGATTTGCCAATCCCAATACCCTGCTAGGGTACTTTCCAAAATATTTTCAAAAATATGCGTTTGTTCAGCAAGTTTGGTTTTATAGGATTCTAGCTCATTTCTCAAGAATTCTACATCATCTTTAACCTTAGCCCTTGCATTCATTCCCTTAATCATAATTAACTGGTTTGCAGTCTAGTTAGTAATAATGTGTAACGGTATCACCTAGTGAGTTGCAATTATCCGAAGTAACTCCCCCTCAATTAAGAACTACTTTTTTATAAGGTAAATGGGGTCCATAATAAACAAGTAGACGTTTCTCCACACAACTTAGTCCCTCAATATTAACATAGATAAATGTCAGTGTTTCTACCAACAAGTATAATTACTAGGCCCTTCAATACAAAACACATAAACACCCAATTTGTGACACCGTAAAAACAAGAACCAATTTAACATTTTCATAGAAAATTCAACATTAATAATAAAGGCATAATTCTCTGTTCAAATAATTTACCACAAAAAATAAAACAGGCTATAAAGTTGATGACTAAATACTATCTACGAGCATATTTTTATTTAAAAAACTTTTAAACAACTAAAACAACATAACACTTAGACCTCATGTATATTCAACAGTGTGAGGACATCCTACTTATTTCAGCGATACTTATCTACTCTAACGTAGTTTTTTCTACAGCACATTAATGCTCCCATATAAATCACTTTTGTGACTCGGTTATCACCCAATTCTGAAATATCATAGCGATATAAACCCGCTTGATTAGGTCTTATGCGCTAAAACTAAATTTGTGTGCTCTTTGTTTAGAAAAAACTCCAATTAAATCCTGAATTATAAGGATAATACTAAACTAGGTGGATTAACGTATTTCCTCAACACACCTAGCCTTGAGAGAGCATGAACATGGATTAGTAGCTCATAATCAATACAAACGCTTGCAAAAATAAAGCGACGCAAGGCCTATTCTTACCATATTAATGAGCAATGGATAAACATGGTCTGACCTTAGTCACCTAAGGTGTTCCTAGCGATGAACTTAACAACGAATACTGTGGCGCGGTGAGGAAAGATACAGCGTTGATTTGATAAAGCTCAACGCTGCGTTTTTGATTTTTGTGTCGTTTTAACGTTTTTAAGCAATGCTTATAAATCAAATCCTATATCTTTTCGATAGTATTTCCCTTCAAAATCAACGAGTTTTGCATTTTCATTGGAAACAGCTAGGGCTGCTTGAAAATCGTTACCATAGGAGGTGATGGCTAGTACGCGGCCTCCATTGGTCAGTAACTGGCCTTCTTGTGTTTTAGTCCCTGCATGGAAAAGTAGACTATCCTTTATAGCAGAAAGTCCTGACATTGATTTGCCTTTTTCGTAAGCTTCTGGGTATCCACCTGATACGAGCATGATGGTGGTAGCAGCCCGAGGATCTTTTATAATGGTGTGCTCGGCTAGTTCGCCTTTAGCTACCGCTTCTAGGAGACCTAGTAAATCATTTTGTAGGCGAGGAAGTACGACTTCTGTTTCTGGATCGCCCATACGGCAGTTATATTCTATGACAAAAGGTTCTCCATTGACTTTAATCAAGCCTATAAAAACAAACCCTTTATACATAATTCCTCTTGTAGCAAGCCCCTTTATTGTTGGTTTTACAATCCGGTTCTCTACGTCAGCCATTAGCTCCTTGTCTACAAAAGATACCGGTGAAATGGCGCCCATACCTCCAGTATTTAATCCCGTATCGCCCTCACCAATACGTTTATAATCTTTAGCTACGGGCAAAATTTTATAATCCTTTCCATCCGTCAAAACAAAAACCGAGAATTCAATACCATCCAGAAATTCTTCGATAACAACCTTAGCACTCGCAGCACCAAATTTGCCGTCAAGCATTTCCTTCAAAGCTGCTTTTGCTTCCTCTTTCTCCTTGATAATCAAGACTCCTTTTCCTGCTGCTAAGCCATCTGCTTTCAAGACAATAGGCATGGCGTGTTGTTCGATATAGGCTAATCCTTCTGCCAAATTGGCTTGCATAAACTCTCGGTAAGCCGCTGTAGGGATATTATTTTCCGCCATAAACTCCTTTGCATAGGCTTTGCTACCTTCTAGTTGTGCCCCTTCCTTGGATGGCCCTATGACAGGAATGTGTTGCAAGTGCTCATTTTCTACAAAATAATCGTAAATACCTCGTACTAAAGGTTCTTCTGGCCCTACCACCACCATTGAAACTGCATTTTCTAAACAAAAGTTGCCTACTTGCTCAAAATCATTCGGGCTTAGTTGGACATTTGTTCCGTGTTGTGCAGTTCCAGCATTACCAGGAGCAATAAATAATTGCTCACAAGCGGGACTTTGTGTTAATTTCCAAGCAAATGCATGTTCACGGCCACCGCCGCCTAGTAGAAGGATATTCATAGGTAGAAAATTTTTACAAAGATAAATTATTGATGGAGAATGGAGAACGGAGAATAGAGTTTTTTTTGACAAGATGTTGTCTTCACTTAAACATTCTTCCATCCCTTCGGGATTTACACGCATCATTTATAAGAATTGAGGCAAACGCTGAAAGGGTGAAATGATTAGCCATTGTTTTTGTCCATAAAATCTTTTAAAAATTAGCGTGAATAGTCTCACGATTCGGGTTTTTCAAGCGCCTAAGAGTTTTGACACCTCTCAGATTTGTCATCTCCTAGCCCAAAAATATATTCCCTTTTTGACAAAATCTTATCAATAAAAATGTACCTTTCATAATTCCTTACTTTACAATAATGCAGGCAAAAGACATGGAAAAACTATCTAAATTGATTGCTGATTTTGCTTCCCTTGCTTGGGGATTGCCTTTGTTGATAGTCCTTGTAGGAGGTGGGCTTTTTTTATTGTTTTATGCTCGTTTTTTGCCTTTTCGCTATTTAGGCCATGCCTTACAAGTGCTTCGAGGTAAATATGACAACCCTGAAGATCCTGGAGACATCACTCATTTTCAAGCTTTAACGACGGCTCTATCGGCTACCATTGGAATGGGAAATATCGCTGGTGTCGCTGTAGCAATTACGATTGGAGGCCCTGGGGCTATTTTCTGGCTTTGGGTGAGTGGTATCATTGGGATGAGTACTAAGTTTTTTACTTGTACACTTTCCGTTTTGTACCGAGGAAAGGATAGTGCTGGAGCTGTACAAGGAGGCCCCATGTATTTTATTGTAGAGGGATTGGGAAAGAATTGGAAACCCCTTGCCGTTTTTTTTAGTATTGCTGGTTTGGTTGGAGCTTTACCTATTTTTAATGTAAATCAATTGACCCAAGCTATCCGAGATATTTTGCTTGTTCCCAATGGTGTAAGCGTTGGTTTTGCTAGTAATCTTACAACGGGCTTGGTCTTAGCAGGAATAACTGGAGTGGTCATTTATGGTGGTTTGAAAAGAATTAGTGAGACGGCAGCACGCTTAGTTCCTACGATGGTCATCCTTTATTTTGTATCGGTGATTGCTATTTTGTTGATCAATATAGAGCGCGTTCCCTACTATTTCGCGATGATTTTTACCGAGGCTTTTAGCGCTAGTCGATACGGAGGCGATCCCTTTCTCGGCGGAGCTATTGGGGGCTTGATTTTATTAGGTATTCGACGAGGAACTTTTTCTAATGAGGCGGGAATTGGTACAGCAGCGATGGCGCATGGAGCGGCAAAAACCAAGGAGCCTATTCGGGAGGGTTTGGTTGCTATGCTAGGACCTGCCATTGATACTTTAATCATTTGTACGCTTACGGCTTTAGCTATTTTAGTCACAGGTGTTTGGGAATCAACAACGGATAATGGTGTAAGCTTAACGGCCTCTGCTTTTGGAGATTCGATTCCTTATGCCGGGAAATATATTCTATTGCTTTGTATTGCTGTATTTAGCATTTCGTCCCTCTTTTCTTATGCTTATTATGGTACAAAATGCATGTCTTTTTTACTAGGGGCTGAGCGCAAGCATTATTATAATTATTTCTACATCGCTAGCATTTTGGTCGGAGCTACAACTTCCTTGGGCATGATGATCAATTTGATTGATGGCTTTTTTGCCTTGATGGCATTTCCTACTATGATTGCTACGGTTTTACTAGCGCCAAAGGTCATGCAAGAGGCTAGAAAATATTTTGATTTAATGAAGAATAACTGACCTGTAAGAATTTTCCACGGATTAAAACCCGTGGCTACAGACAGGGAACGCCTATGGAGGTTGTGGTGTCTTTTGTCCAAAAACACAATTTTGGTAATTCCACGACATTTTTTGAGATGATAGGAATCCAATACAACTTATTGACCTTTTCCTATGTTTATAATTAACAAAGGGTTAAACCCACGACTAGAGAACTCTTAAATAGTTTGTGGAGTCCTGTCCTTTGTCTTATGTCCTTTGTCCTTTGTCTTACGTCCTTTGTCTTACATCTTTTATCAAAAAACACAAATTAGTCCTTCTAAAACCGAACTAAATAAAACTTT
>JAHDHB010000197.1 GCA_020631545.1 Saprospiraceae bacterium
GTCCAGACGGCACTGCCTGCAAATGTCGGGCTTTTGGCTTAAGTTGATGGCAAGGAGTTTCAACCCCTTGGTTCGTAAAATAAGCCACCAAGTTTTGCCCAAAATAGGCAAGAAAGCACTCCTTAGTTACTAAAAGCATGTTTTTTCTGTCAAACCGAGAATTATTGAGGTCTGACGACATGCATTAGAGCTAAATAGTATTTGAAATTAATAGCTTTTTCGCTTTTTGCTCTAGTTTAGTTACTTCCCAATAAGGCAGAATTAAATACATAAATTGGGGTTGACAGCGAAATTAAATTCCCCTATATTAGGCCGAGTATTCCATAATTAAATGAAAAAATGATGAATTTTAAAAACTTCGGATTTAATGCCGAAAAATTAGAAAAGCGAAAAAAATTAATTTCAACAGGCGAGTTAATTTATCCTTATTCCTACCAAAAATCACATACGATACAAGAGATTCTTCAGCAAGTTGGTGCTTTGGAAGCAGCAGAAAAGCCAATAGATTTTGAAGTAAGCATCGCAGGTCGTGTTTGGTCAAACAGAAGCATGGGCAAAGCCGTTTTTTTGGATATTAAAGATGAAACAGAAAAGGTTCAAGTCTATTTAAAGCAGAAAAATCTGGAGGAAAAAGCATGGGAAATCCTTGCTCAAGTGGATTTAGGGGATATTGTTGGTGTAAAAGGTGTGATGTTTAGAACCAAAAGAGGGGAATTAACCGTAAAAGTGAGTGAATTTCATATGCTCACGAAAACTGTAGTCCCGATTCCTATTGGTAAAGAAACGGATGAGCACGTTTTTAATCGCTTATCAGATGTAGAAGCGAAGTACCGAGAGCGTTATTTGCATTGGATGCTGAATACGGAAGATAGGGATCGAATCGTGAAAAGAGGGCAGATTATCGCTGAAATTCGAAACTGGATGACTAAGGAAGGTTTCCTAGAAGTTTCGACCCCAAGCATTGAGTTTATCTATGGTGGGGCAGAAGCTCGCCCCTTCAAAACCAATATTTGGGCACTAGGAAATAAGGAAGCGTTTTTGAGGATTTCGCCAGAGCTTTACTTGAAAAGATTCATCGTAGCTGGCTTTCCCAAAGTCTTTACCATTTGTCAAAACTTTAGAAATGAAGGAATTGACTATTCGCACAATCCAGAATTTACCATGATGGAATGGTATGAAGCTTATACCGATTATGAGTTTCAAATGCAACGCTTTGAAAATCTTGTTTCTACCGTCTGTCAGAAAATACATGGTACGACAAAGGTCAGCTACCAAGGGAAGGAGATCGACTTTAAAACGCCTTGGAGAAGGCTGCCGATGCTGGAAGCTTTGATGGAATACGAAAACATGGATGCTTCGAATATGAGTGTGGAGGAGCTTAAGGTGGAAATGGAAAAGAGAGGACTTGAATCTGATGAGCATACAACTTGGGGGCTTGCCGTCGTGGAGTTGTACGAGCATTGCTGCGAACACCAATTGATTCAACCCACTTTTGTAACCGATCATCCTGTGGATATCAGTCCGATGACGAAGATTAAGCGGGGCGATAATCGACTGGTGGAGCGTTTTGAGCCTTTTGCTTGTGGTATGGAGATTGGCAATGCATATTCGGAGCTAAATGATCCAGTTATTCAGCTAGAACGATTTCTAGAACAAAAGGAAATGCAGCGAAATAAAACGGATGTTGCTAGTGATAAAGACTATTCCGACAATCCAATTGATGCTGATTTTATAAAAGCGATTGGCTGTGGTATGCCGCCTACGGGAGGCGTAGGAATAGGTATTGACCGAATCATCATGCTTTTAACGGATTCTGCTACTATTCGAGATATTACACCGTTTCCGATGGTGAATCCTAAACCCGTAAAATAGGGCGTTATTTTTTAAAAAAAATACCTTTAAAAACATGGATAGCAGTGAATTGTTGTTCGTGCTGCCCGAGAAGGTATAGGACATTAATTAAGTTTTTAAAATTCGATTGGGCGATACTACCTTAACGTTCGACCAGTCATTAATTAGGCATTAAACTCAAACAAACAAGCATGTCAGCGAATAATAAGTATAAAATAGGGATACGATTAGAAAACAAATCCCAAGAAAGTAGAGTACCTCTTATACCTTATGATATACATGATTTAATTAACCATGAGCATAAAGGAAAATTGGAAATTGTAGTCGAAAAGACAAGACCCCAACTTATCATTAAAGAAGGGAAATACTTAAGGCCTAGGTGTTTTTCGGATATGGAATATCAAAAGGCAGGAGCTGGAATAGTGGATAATCTTGATGATTGTCAGGTCGTTGTGGGGATTAAGGAAGTACCTGTAGCTGTATTTGAAGAAGGGAAAACCTACGTGTTTTTCTCACACACTTACAAGGGGCAGGAATACAACCGAGCTATGTTTCTTGAAATGATAAAAAAGAACTGTACGCTCATTGATTATGAATTGATTGTAGAAAATGAAACCGAGGTTAAATTTGAAAATGCTCGTAAATCCTTGAATTACAACCTTGCGCCAGCTTCAAAATTTAAACGAACGGTTTATTTTGGAAAGCATGCGGGTATCGTTGGCGCCATGGATACCTTGTGGGTACTAGGCATGAAGCTGAAAGAAGAAGGCTACGAGACGCCCTTTTCTCAACTAAAACAAGCTAATGAATATCGATATAAAGGTGATCTCGCCGTTTCTTTTGCTAATCATAAAGAAGGTATCAAGGACTATGAGATAGCCAAAGTACAATTACGAGCGATAGGCGAAAAGATTAAAAATCAAGGCTTTTCGGAGAATTGTCCACCCATTATCGTAGGGATTACGGGCAAAAGTCGAAATCCTAAAAAGGGCTTGGGGAATACAGGTGTAGGAGCTAAAGAAGTCATCGACTTACTAGATCCTATTGAAATAACCCCCAAGGAATTGCTTGAAAAAACAGATTTTGCGAACAATGCGGTTTATGTCGTCTACTTTACGAGAACGCATACTAAAGAAATCGAATTTCAAAAATATCTATCGAAACTAACGGTCTTATTGAACTGTGTGAAATGGGAAAAGGGGGATGAACGATTCGTTTCTGTAAAAAATCTTAAGCATTTATTTGCTGAACAACCGAATAAAATCCTTGCTATTGGTGACATTACCTGTGATCCTGGTGGTTCGGTAGAGCCTTGTCAAGATGTGTATAGCGATAAAGCCTATTACTTGTATGAGCCTGAAAAAGATGATAGTGCGGCAGGCGATTGGATGATTGATGAAAAACGTGAAGTGCTTTTCAAAGAAACTTGTACCTCTAATTCTGTAAAAGGAACGGGGCCGGTGATAATGGCCGTGACGAACTTGCCTTGTGAGTTGCCAAAGGAAGCTTCAAGAACTTTTAGCTACATGCTACGTAACCATGTTATGGACATTGCGAAAGTAGATGGAAGAGAGGAAAATTTTGATTCACTGGACATCAGCCGCCCAGTTCGAAGAGCGATTATTCTCTATAAAGGAAAACCGACGCCAGATTATAACTATTTAATGGACAAGTACAAGATAAAACAGGCATGAGAACTATCTTTATAGCAGGTGCAGGAAAATCAACACCTTGGTTGATAAAATATCTTTCTGACAAGTCAACGGAGTATCACTGGAAGGTCATCGTAGGAGATCTCAAGGAGGCCGTGGCCGCAGAGCGCGTCATCGGGCGTGTAAATTGTACTAGTGAAAAATTTGATGTCTTTGATGATGAAGATGTTAAACATGCCGTAGAAAGAGCCGATTTATTGATTTCGATGCTTCCAGCTAAGTTTCATATTCGTATAGCAAAGCTTTGTGTAGCGTATAAAAAACCTCTATTAACGGCTTCATATGTTTCTGAGGAAATGCACGGTTTGCATCAGCAAGCCTTGGAAAATGGAGTCTTATTGCTTAATGAATCAGGTTTAGATCCAGGCATTGATCATATGGCGATAATGACGGAAATTGATGCTTTGAAAGCAAAAAACTTCGAAATAGTTTCCTTAAAATCCTATTGTGGTGGCCTTATCGCTCCAGAATCGAATACGAATCCTTGGGGATATAAATTCACTTGGGTCGTTGAGAATGTTATTAATGCAGGAAAAGAAAAAGGAGGTAAATCGGCTGTTTTTCAAGAAGATAATCAAGAAGTTGCGGTGAGGTACAAGGAGCTTTTTGCCCAGTATCTGTCTATTCTTCATGACGGGACGAACTATGATGTCTATGCCAATAGAGATTCATTGAAGTATAAAAAGATTTATGGTCTAGAGGAAGTCGAAACCCTATACCGTGGAACAATGAGGTATGAAGGTTATTGCAAAGCTTGGAATGCCTTAATTCATTTGGGTTTAACAAGGGATGATTTACATGGTCTTGACGTGCCTATCATTAGCCTACAAGACGTTGTAAAAAGATTAAACCCTGCTTTAGAAAGCATTACACCCGATTCCGTCAGTACTTTTCTAGGCATAGCCTTGGATGCAGAGACTATACACAAATTGGACTGGCTAGGTCTTTTTAAAAAGGAAGAAGAAATACCCATCGCTGAGGCAAAAAATTGCAGAACCTATGCTAATATTCTACAACTGCATCTAGAAAAGAAATGGAAATTAGCTCCTGAAGATAAAGACAGGGTGGTCATGGTCAATGAAATCAAGTACAGAACAAATGCTGATGCACCTCTCAAAACCTTACAATTTTCCTTGGATATCGTCGGTGATAATAGCAATCTAACGGCGATGGCCAAGACCGTAGGCCTACCTTTAGCCATAGCCGCTAAACTGGTTCTGGAAGGAGAAATCACCTTAAAAGGTGTACAAGTTCCCACGCAAAAGAAACTGTATCAACCTATTCTAAAAGAATTAGAAGCTTATGGTGTCATCTTCAAGCAAGATTTTTAATGGAGGAGTGTTTAGGGAGTGAGTTGGTTTAGCGTTTTATTTTCAAAAATTAGTAGTTCCAATTTCAGAAAATAAAGCACAAAACGCAAGGAGCGAGCTAGTTCTCCCTTTGGAGGGAGATGCTGATAAGCAGAGGGTTGTACGCTGCGAATGGCGAGCAACTCATCCCCAGCCCTTCTCTCCACAGAGAAGGGAGTTTCCTTGTTTTTACAGGGTTATAGAATTAAATAAAGAGGTTTTTAGAGGGCAAGGAGTTGCCGTTTTACTTTGGAGAATATAAATGGTTCTAGATTTCTTGAATACAGCACTAAAACGCAAGGAGCGAGCTAGTTCTCCCTTTGGAGGGACCCCGTATCCCTATCGGGGGACAGACAGAGGGTTGTACGCCCTGAAATTGCCATCCAAGCCATAAGCACCTATCTATTTTGTCCCCATTTTCGCCAATCCTCCATATAATATTCAAGTAAAATAGGGCGATCCAGCGAATTATAAGGAAGAGAATCTACTTGGATATCTTTTTCGAAAAAGAAGAGTTTTTCAAGCACATCCTTATTCAGAAATTGCATCTCTTGATCTCCTAGGCGAGCGGTATCTAGAGGACGATTGGCCGCTAGTATGAACCCCCAATCACCGAAGGAGGGAACATAAGCGTGATATGGATAGGTATGGGTGAAACCTCCTGCTTTGATGGATGAATTGATGCAAGAATAGGCGTTGAGAGTGTGGTATGGGCCAGTGGCTTGAGTCGCAAATACACCTTGAGGAACAAGCCTACTACGAACTAATTTGAAAAACTCTCGGCTATACAATCGTGCTAAGGATTCTGTACTAGGATCGGGAAGATCGCTTATGATAACATCGTATAATTCAGAGGCTTCCTGTAGAAAAACGTAGGCATCAGCAGGAACAAGTTGGACACGAGGGTCTTTTAAGCTGTTTTTATTTAAAGCAACAAGGTCGGGGTTGGTGCTTGCCAATTCGAACATAGCAGGGTCGAGATCGACAATGGTAACGCGTTCAACTTCAGGGTGTTTGAGTATCTCGCGAACAACGAGCCCTTCGCCTCCGCCTAGGACAAGGATATTTTTCTTGTAAACGGCATTGGCTAAAGGAATGTGTACTAGGGATTCGTGGTATCGGTATTCGTCTGTGGAAGAAAATTGGATGACTCCATTTAAATAAAGTTTGATGCTCTTTGTTCCTTTGGTGAGAATGATGTTTTGATAAGGAGTTTGCTTGGAATAGACTACGTCAGAGGTATAAAGCGAATTATTCCAATGACTTAAGACGACATTCGAAAAGTAGAGTAGTGCTATGAAAAACAGGGTGACGAAGGTAGAGGCAGCATAAAGCAAGCGTTTTTTAGGTAGTTTGATATGGTCGGAAAAGAACCAAAGGTTTAGAAAACCTAGACTGACATTGACTAGCCCAAATAGGATGGACGTTTTGAAAGTGCCTAGCATGGGAAGTAGGAAAAATGGAAAAAGCAAGGTCGCCAACAACGCCCCAAAGTAATCCATCGAAAGTACATTGGAGAGGTTGATTTTCAGGGGGTAATGGTCTTTGAGGATTCGAGTGAGTAGTGGGATTTCTAATCCTGTAAGAATGCCAATAAGAACCACAAGGCTAAGCATGTAAAACATGAATTGGCCATAGTTCGTATGGGCGTAGATCCAATAGAGTAGGGGAACGCTCGCTCCGCCTATCAGACCAAGGAGGATTTCGATACCAATGAATTTTTGGAGTAAGTGTTCTTGCATGAGCCTAGAAAAATAGGAGCCTATGCCCATGGCAGCCATGTAAAAACCTATGGTTAGCGAAAATTGGGTGACGCTATCGCCTAGGAAATAGGAAGATGTGGTGCTTACGAGTAGTTCGTAAACGATGGAGCAAAGGCCGGCTATAAAAATGGAGCCAATGAGAATGCTTCTTTCATTGAGCCAAGTTTTTGGTGCTGTTTGCTGGGGCATGGTATTGTTAGTTTAGAATTAGGAATTGTTGTTTTGGAATTGAAAATGCTTGCATTCTAGAACTAATTTGATCTAGTTTGAACAAAAACGACACAAATATAGGGGGAATTATTCATAATAATTGGAGAGGCATCCTATATGTTCACATGACACTAGGAATTCTCAGTTTCACAAAAGCATTAGGAAAGTATCGGTGTTCATTAGAGCAGGCGGTAGCCTTCGAGATGTTATAGCAATGGGAATCAACTCCTTGGTTCGTTTAAATTGGCGGAGCGGCTACCCTAGTAGAACGTGGAGGATATTACACGTTAAAGATCAGAATTAACTCATAACGACTTGATTTTCGAAGAAAAGTCAAAAAATCTCACTACGCTGTACTATCTACCCTCTACTCCTTACTAGTTTGTTCGACTAACTGATTGACTTCAAAAGCTAATCTTCTTCTTAATCTCAGGAGGACTTTATCGGATAAATCGGTTAGTAAACCGTCCATTTCTTCATCAAAGGATTCTAAAGTATCTTCTAGGAGTAAATCCTTAATTTGTTGCATCCGTTCGATATTGGTTTTATCCAAATGACCGATTTTGGAAATGGTATTTTGTAGTCGATTTTCGGTTAAGAAATTTAGCACTTCTGGGAGGAGAAAGTTAAGGTCATCTCGTTTTTCTTGGGGTAGAAAAGACCATTTCTGCGCTTGATGAAATCGTTTATCTTCCTTGAATTTAGGGTTTTTTAGTTTTAGTAGTGGACGGATACTACCCTTCGGGGTCTTCAACTGGATTTCCTTTAAGGGTTTGACAATTATGCCTTCAATAATGTTTTCCTTTGCTAAGGCTGGAAGGCCAAGGAGACTGGGAAGGGTAGAAGGAATAGCGATGTCGAAATCCATGGCTTCACCCATGCTACCGATGAATAAGGGGGCGGCATGGAACAAATTGACTTCTTCAAAAAAGGAGATCGCTTGCTCATAATCTAGGTAAAAACGAGGCGTATTTTCTGCTTTAAAATCGACAGCCAAATCGAAAGCAAAAAAGTTGATGTTAGGCGAATAGTAGACGCCCGTTTGTACGGCTTGTACTCGTGGATCTTCAGGAACTTGAGGATGTGGATATTCCCCACCAAATAATTCGCCATAAACGGTACAAGAATCACAAGCGTACCTTGCTTTTACCTTGTCAAAAAGCAACCACATTTTTTCTTCTAATTGCTCAGCAATAAGTTGAAAACCAAAGAAATCACTTTCCCAATCTAAGCTTTCTTTACGTTTCGCATAGCGGATTTCTTTGTCGCTTATCGTAAAGCTAAAATTAGCTCCATGTACCTTTTCCAAAACAACCCACTTTTGCTTGTTTAGTTGTCGCAAATCCTCTAGTTCAATTTTGAGCTTTGCTAGGCTTTCTGGTATTTTATCATAAGGAATCATGGGAGTAGTTAAGAGTTAAGAGTTATCCACGATAGCTATCGGGAGTTAGGAGTTGTATAAAACCTAGTTGTTTTTGCTATGTTCGTGTCGTCAAAAAACTATGTGGTGATAATTGCGTTATTTACGCTCTTTTTACTATAGGGCAACCATAAAGGATTGCCCCTATTTAGGATTTAGATTTTAGTTTTAAGAACGCTATCTTAAAAAAAAATCAACATTTTATGTTTACAGATGCAGGAATCCCCTAATACTGAAACCCGTAGGGGTAATCCTTCATGGTTACCCTCTGAATCCCTGTTTTCATTTATCGTGAACAAATTATCAATTATGTTAAACGCCATTTTCAAAAAACAGGGACACACACACGCTCACACTATTTTCGGAGGTACGACGAAAGTATCTAGTTCTTCTAGGAAAAATCTCACCTCCTGTTGCTCACATCGCTTTACATTCCTCGATATATTTATCTAATTCCGCAAGGATAGTCAAGTTGGGAACCTCTTTGCTTTTAGCTCGTTCATAATAATCATTAGCCACTGCGCAGTTATCTTTCATGCGGAAGTAATCCCCTAGTAAAGCATAAGTCAAGTAAAATTCAGGATTACTTTGGATAAGATCTTCCTCGAAGGTTGTGGGCAAATCGATGGGAGGATTTGCTGTAGTAGCGATTTTTATTTCCTTTTTTAAACTATGGAAAATTTGGTATTTCTGATATTCCTTAGATTCTAAAAATGGATCAGCAGGAATGGTATACGCGGTGTCATAAAGCATGGGTTCGGCTAGCATATCCAAGGTATCACTAAAAACTTTATCTAGGCTATAACCTAAATAGGGCCCCATTTGCCAAGGAGAAGTGGCTATCCAAAAACGCCCTTGCATCGGTTTGAAAACCAGGGAATGATGTGTTTTGAAACGATTGAGCGTTTTATCATTTCCGAGCCCAATTTCCTTATCCTCCAAACCTAATCGATCCCTTAGAATATCGATGGAAACACTGGTATTGAGCGCAGAATCTCTATCCACTAGCTCCACTAAACGTTTTAAACGATAGTCGGAGTCCGAGTTGGCAATATTTTCTTGATTAAGAGGATCTTCTTTGAAAACTTCACTTTGAAAATGATTGGTACTGACGAGGTAGCTTTTGGTTCCTGATGGTTTAAATATTTCTGTGGTATTTGGTGTTTTTTCAAGAAGAATAGCTGTACTATCTGCCGCTGAGCTAATCATAAGTGTTTGGTTTATGGACGTCTTGCGTTCGTTGGCAATAGCAAAAGCTTCCTCCGTAGTAGCAGCATATTGAAGAATTTCCCTAGCGAGTAAGCTGATGGGCGTGCCGGATTTTTCGGGCATAATGGATTTTGTCGAATTGAGGGAAACCGTTAACCCATGTTCGTTCATCCCTGCCAAAACGCCAATCATTCCACCCCAAGTAACCATCATAAACTTATGGCCTTGATTCGGATTAATAAAACAAACGATTTTTTCTTGGGCAAAATCATCATTGAGGTAATCAAAATTATGCCCCGTGAGAAGACTGCTATCCGACGAAAGTTCGTTCCAAGCAGCAAATGAAGAAGACCCTAAAGGACTCAACTCAGGTAAAACGTGAGCAATATCATAGACCGCATGATAATTGAGCATCCGCTGATAACTAGGCGCTATATAAGCATATTCTTCTGATAAATAACGAGATAAGCCCGCCATTTCTTGTTGGTGCTCTTCCGTAATAAACTGATTCATTTCACAATTGAACCAAGTAACCGCAATTTTCAAAAATTGTCGATAAATGGAAGATGGAATGACTTGATTGACATGTTCAATAAAGGAGGCTTCTTTCTTTGCCATCAATTCTTTGGCTAGCTTTCCATGAATTACTCCCCGCTCGTAGGCATCTCCTTCCAAATACATTTCCCAAAGACCTTGGTCATTTTTGCGAAGCCAGTTATTTCCAATTCGAAAATAATCTTTGTCAACGACCTCACGTACCAAGTCGTTTGAGCTTGTATTTTCAAGTACAGGTTCTTCTACAGCAGTGAAATGCTTGAAAGCAAATACCGTAATAGCCCAAAGCACTCCTCCTAAAATAAGAACTCCCAACAAGCGTTTAGCGGTTTT
>JAHDHB010000198.1:0-5390 GCA_020631545.1 Saprospiraceae bacterium
CTCGAAGGCTACCGCCTTCTCTTGCGAACACCCGATAGCTTCCTATTGCTTTTGTATACCGAGAATTACAGCTCCTTTGAACGGTTTTTGACGTAATTTTCATTCGTTTTAACATTGAAACAATTCATTTTCAAATAAAAAATCCTTCTACCCTATGACTCTATTCTAAAAACCAAGAGGCTTACTAAGCCGAACCTAAAATCCTACACCCGCCATTTACCAAAATTATAGTATTGAGTTTACTCCGTGAAGCTGGAATTAATGGAAAAATACGATTTATGATGTAAGAACCCCTCATTATGTGAATTCAAAGCCCCCAAATGGTAAACTCCCGATTCCTATCGCGGATAATTCCTCACTCGTAATTCCCTCCTAGAAAATCGGACATGACTTATAGGATTTTGCTGATTTAACTTTAGAAATAATGTAAATCAGGCCTATTTCGGGTCCT
This sequence comes from Saprospiraceae bacterium, assembly GCA_020631545.1. GTDB lineage: Bacteria > Bacteroidota > Bacteroidia > Chitinophagales > Saprospiraceae > JAHDHB01. The sequence goes on from JAHDHB010000198.1 coordinate 452, forward strand.
CCATTTCTGTTCGAAGCAATTTTTAAGGGAGACGTATTAACATCATAACTTAATCCTACTCGTAAGTTATTGTATTGAATTCCAACGGAAGGGATTATAGCATCAGTAGGCCTCAACCACGTTCCTATTAACAAACCAATCTCCTTTCCTGTCTGATTAGGCATATAATATTTGAAAGATAAACCAAGAACCGTTTCTTGGTAAGTTCCTTGTATTTGATAGATAAAAGCCGGCAAAACATCGACTTGTTTCCCCATTCGAATCGAAGCATCCCAGTTGAAAGAAATCTTTTTCGCGAGGCGAATGGATTCATCCGCAAAAAAAGATTGTTGAGGTTCATTAAGATGGTGAAGGGCTACCCCTGCATCAAATTTTGTCCGTTCATCCAATTGAAAATGCCAATTTGCGCCAACAGAAAAATCTAAAAAATAAAAACTAAGCTGAGGAAAAACCTCTTGACTACTCAAATTTGGGTCAAAAATATCACCATTATATTGAGAATCAAAGGTTAATTTATCGGTATGAAATCGACGTTGTGCGCCTCCCATTTGAAATCCTAAAGAGATAAAATTGCGTTCGGTCACGCGTTGAGTATAAGCCAATGCACCTCCTAATTGCAACAATCCCATTCTCGAATCTCCTGCTTGGTCATAATTAAATAACAGACTGGCTCCAAGTATATTATCACCAAGTTTTCTAGGAGCAATTTTGCCATCGAAAGATCCCGAAGTCGTTGTATAGGGAACGGGAACACTCGACCATTGACTCCTATAATTCGCGGCAAAACGCATATCCCCATTGAAAACACCCGAAAGTGCTGGATTTAAATTTATGGGAGAAAGGTAAAATTGTGAATAATGGATGTCTTGCGCGTTCAAGGACAAGCAAAACGCAAACACCAAAATACCGAATATCGTTAGTGGTTTCATGGGCTATCGAATTAAGGTGACGTTTCCTTTTTTAAAATATTCTTCTTCATTCAAACACCTTACTTTCAAGTAGAAGGCGTAAACATCGGGGCTAAGTACTCGGCCTTCATAAGTTCCATCCCATCCATTATCTAAAGACTCCGATTCGAACATCAATTCTCCCCAACGATTATAAACCGCAAAGAAAACGTCAGTAACGGCATTAGCACGTACATATAAAACATCATTCAGCCCATCACCATTGGGAGTAAAGGCATTAGGCACGAAAATATAAGGATCTGCACAGATAAAATCCTTCACACGAATGGTTACGGAATCTAAATTAATACAGCCATATTCATCTGTCACCAATAAATCAAAAGTCGTAGCTTCTAAAATAGTAGCAGTAGGATTCGGGATATCAACATCCGATAAGCTAGGGTGTGGCGTCCATTCATACGTATAATTATCGTCCAGCGTACTAAACAAGCCGACGGTCTCTCCAGGATAGATGGAGTCCTGTTCTGCCCAAACTTCTAGAGGCGGAGTTTGAGAAGAAACATCAACAAAAACAGCCGTACTATCAACACACCCATATTGATTTTCTGCAAAAACCCAATAGGTTGTGGATTCGTTGGGACTCACTAAGGTTGTTGAGGTATTTTGACCACTTAAAATTAACTCATCGGGTGTCCAACTATAGGTTAAATCATCCGCAGGATCCGAATTAATCACTTCTAAGTAAACGGAATCATTCAGGCAAATTAATGCCTCTGGTTCAGCCTCAATATTAACAGAAATACTGTTAACAAAAACGTCGTCTACTACCGTACAACCAAAAGCATCCGTCGCCATTACGTAATAAGTTTGAGAAGGCGTAGGCATCACCAAAACACCTGTTGTTCCTGGAGCATTAATTATAGTCGTAAAATTAGGGTCTTCAGACCAAGCTACCTCAACAGCATTAACAGCTTGTGCATCAAGATAAACGGAGGTATTACAGGTTACCGTATCTTCACCAGCATATACCGAAAGTGCAGGGGGAACCACCACTGTGATCATTTGTTCTACACTACAAGTATCAAAGGGATTGATCGTTGTTACATTCGCCACATAAGTGGTTGTTTCTGTCGGATTTGCTAAGGGATTAGCAACGGTTGTACTACTTAGTCCATCGGGAGGAGACCACTCGTAAATATAATTGGCATTCCCATCGGGATTTAAGCCAATAGGAGGATCGCCCGTGCATAATAGGAGCGAATCCAAATCCATGATTTGGGGCATTCCAAATTCAACAGGATAGGTAGCCGTGCCTTGGCAGCCATTTTCTGCGGTGACCGTTAACTCCACTAAGTACGTACCTGGAGAATCATAAGTAATAACAGGATATTGTACGGATGAAGTATCTCCATTCCCAAAATCCCAGTACCAATCTACAATGGTTGAAATAGAATCTGTAGAAATATCGATAAAATCTATGACGATACTATCTTGACAATTCTCATAATCTAGGGTAAAATCAACATTAATTGACTCATATTGCAGATAGATTTCTTGATAAGAGGTATCCGAGCAAGAAACATCTGGCCCAGCGATAAGGGTAACCGTATACCTACCTGTATCCGGATAGATATAGGTAGGATTGGCCAAATTCGAGACATCGGTGGTCGTCGTAGGATCACCAAAATCCCAAGTGTAGTTATTGGAGCCCACACTCATATTGTCGAAACTTACGTTAAAAACATCATTGGTACATACAATTTCAGGGGTGAAAAAGGAAGAAACAATGATTAACTGACAATTTCCTATATTGTATTGAAAATCCCTTTTTATGGTTCCCATTAAAACACCATTTCTGTATTCATTTGCACAGACGCCCACCACATACTGCCCTATACAACAAGGCGTTCCAGTCAAGAGCCCCGTCTCAACATCTATCGTCAAAGCTGGTAATCCTCCCAGCATATTGAAGGTTCCATAAGTGGGTGAATAAACGACGGAATCATATTGCGGATTAAAGGGAGGTTGAGGTCGAACCCCACAAGGCTGTGGAACGCAGTTATAATTTCCAAAGGATTCCGCTCCGTCAAATGGCGCGCACATTTCATACACAACAGAATCCCCATCGGCATCCGTTGTAGAATGGTCAAAGATAATAGGCAAGCCAGCACAGATATAAATCGGCGGCCATTCCTTAAAATAAGGACTTGAATTACAAGCTAGTAAGCCTTCCTCTGAGATGGTAGTATATAAGGTAATCCCTGTACTATCTGGCTCAACGATGTTTAGAATCGTTCCATTTCGGCAACAACGTTGATAAGCAAATTGATACCCTCCTGAACTAAAAGGAAGTTCCACCGTATCTCTATAAGTAGCTACATGGACACAAGCCAAAGGAGGTTCAACAAAACAAGAATCCGATAGATTGCCAGGAATGGTATCATCTGCTAAAACAGGCATCCGCAATTCTCTAAAAAGGTTATCATTAGCATAAAAAATGCCTAAGGAAGCGGGATCATCAAAATAAGGTACACCATTGATACAATCACGGTAAACCACCATGTCTACTTGGTACTCATCCCCTCCTAAACAGGTATAGTTGATCTCTCCTCCCACGATATGAGTAGCCTCCGAACACAAGGGAAAAAAGGCCAACAAAATGAGTATAATTTTTAGCTGTTTCATATATGCGGAGTACTACTTTGCAAATACAAAAATGGCCAGATTCTTCTGTTGCCATTTGAGGTAATAAATAGAATGAAAGACATTCATTCCAAAATAGTTATTTTTTAAAACAAAATGCAAATTCAACCTAAATATTTACTTAAACATGTTTTTTTCAATGCTTCAAAACTTATTTCAAATTAAAGGCCACTGTAGCGACTCTTGTACTCATAGCACCGTCTTCCATTAATTCCGTCAATAACATTTGCTGAATTTCAGGTTGCTCAAACACCTCTTGCATATTCCGAATGCGCCCAGCGGGCACACCTAATGTACGGAGTTTTGACAAGACTTCTTCCGCCTCTATTTTTGCAAAAGCAGGTGCTAGGGTGACGGCAAGTTCTTTCCTGTTTTGTACTCGACTAGAATTCTGACTAAAACGCTCATCTAAGGCTAGTTCTGGAACACTAAGGCATTGACATAAGCCCTTAAATTGGCGCTCAGTTCCTACAGCAAGAATAAGCGTTTTTCCATCCTTAGTCCGAAAAACATCGCCATAAGGTGCAATATTAGGATGCTGACTTCCCATGCGCTGAGGAATATGGCCTGCCATCAACCAATTATTGGCTTGATTGGCAAGGGAGGCGATGGCAGATTGCAGTAAAGAAGCTGAGACATAGCCTCCTTCTCCTGTCCGCAATCTACGAATATATGCTAACAATAAACCTTCTTTCAATTGGTGAGCGGCTAGAAGATCGATCAAAGCTACCGGCATTTTCACGGGTTCCCCTTCAGCTTCACCATTCATATACATAAAACCAGCTTCTGCCTGTAAGACAACGTCAAAGGCTGGTGTTGGATCATCTTCTCCGTAAGCCGTTATTTGGCCATAAAGTAATTTTGGATTCAAACGCCTCAATTGCTCATAGCTCATGCCCAATTTTACCGCAGAAGCTTTTTTGAAATTGCTGATGACTATATCTGCTTCTCGGATCAGCTCTAGTACTGAATTCCGTTCGTTCTCATCGGATAAATCAACCATTAAGACTTTTTTATTCCAATTGATACTACAATAATATGCCGAATAAGCAGTATCTTTTGTTTCAGCAGGTAAGCGCCACCTTCTAGTAACATCGCCTCCAGTCGTTTTATTTTCAACTTTAGTAACTTCTGCACCTAATTCTGCGAAAAACATTCCTACGGCAGGGCCAGCTAACACACTTGCTAGCTCTATCACTTTTAACCCTTTAAAAAAATCTCTTTGATGCATTAATTCAATTTTATTACGCTAAGGCAGTCAAGCTGCTAATATGTAAAGAATGAAACTATTAAGCCTAACCAATATTTCAAACTCCAAAATATTAAAA
>JAHDHB010000198.1:5490-6857 GCA_020631545.1 Saprospiraceae bacterium
CCAAAGAAAAAAGCACGTAAATAAAATTGGAGATTCTTTCATTAACCAAAATATAACACTATACCTGACAACACGAACCGCAGAATCCACGTTTAATTTTACAAAGAACAGAACATTGTTAAAAGGCAATAGCCTATATTGACAAAAGAAATGAACAAGCAACGAAGGAAACACATTTTCACCTATTTTGGAGCATGTTTTTAGAGATACAGTATACCTCTCACTTTAACAGAGGCTATTCTAACCGAGAAAGGCGCTCTACTAAGCAAGCTCTGTTGTACTTCAACTTTCAGGTATGAAAAAACAAATTATTAGCGCAATCTTGTCCTTGATACTCCTACCCTATTTGCTGCAAGGGCAAAACGACTATATCGCACACCAAGACATGCGGAAAATTGCCAATAGTTCTAGCGTAGGATATGAATTCAATCAATTGGAGTATGTTTTCGTTTATGAAAACCTTCCTATAGTAGGGCAAGGCTTAGTTATTACCAAAGATGGACTTAGCGATAAACTCGTCGAATATCGACAACTAGAGACTTATGAGGTAAAACTCCTTAAAGCAGACTCCGAACGACTATTCCAAGAAGGCAAATTCGCAAAAGCAAGAAAACTATATACTAAAGTCTTAGACAATATGCCTAAGCACTCAGAAGCTATGACCTATATTGGTTATACCTACCAACTTGAGCAAGACAACAAGTCGGCAAAAAAATGGTATATCAAGGCTATTGAAGCTAATCATATTAACTATGTTGCTCATGCCGCTTTAGCCGATGTCTTATTAAAAGAAGGCAAGGCCAAGGAGGCACTCAATTCAATTTTGAGAGCACATATACTCAATCGAAATGATGAACAACTCTTGAAGTCTGTTCAAAAAATATGTCAATACAATGGTTTAGCCTATACAGATTGGGTATTCACGCCCCAATTTGAGCTCATCGCAGGAGAAAGTGGCTCCATAAAGATAGACTATCATGGCACACCTTGGAAATACTATGGGCTTTGTCAGGCCTTTTGGGCTTATGAACCTGCCTATAAAGAAACGGATGCAAAACCTCTAGCAAGCGCTTTTGATCTACGTTTGGAGCGTGATTGCATGAAATATGCTATTAGTTCTTACGACCAAATTGTAGATGGGATAAAAACTCAGATTTATCCTGAGTTTGTAGCCTACAAAAAAGCGATAAAACTGCGTGTTGCTCCAGAATATTTACTCTATGAGATTAAATTGCAAGAAGATCCGATACTTGGTAGCCTTCTTACCTTGGATGAGCTTGAAATGGTTGTCCATTATATCAAAAATATCCGCTTGAAAACAGGTGCGGCTATTATGAAAATTTAATTAGTTTTCTACGCTATCGCTT
>JAHDHB010000198.1:6957-10395 GCA_020631545.1 Saprospiraceae bacterium
TTGAAAACAGGTGCGGCTATTATGAAAATTTAATTAGTTTTCTACGCTATCGCTTTAAAAGACAATTTGACGAAGGACTTTTTGATTTTTCTTCAAAAAATCAGCTCGTTATCAAGGGTAAAAATCCTTCTACGCTATAAATTGTAGTGGCTTCGCAATGTTAGGGACTGAAAAAAAGAAAATGGAAGATAGCATTTGTAAAAAGGCTATTGTGTAAATAATATTGAATTGCTATCTTCCATTTTTTCTAGTCTTTATTTGTTGAAATGGTGAATTAGGAATGACGAATTAGGAGTTATCCTCCTATAATATCGTTTGTGGGCTCAGCTTGGAGCATGTATATTATAGTTCTACTTAAGTACTTGAGGAAAAGGCTCTTTTCCTATGCTTTGTACCATCTTCTAATCATCCATCTTGATGCGGGAGAAGGCTCAACTCAATACTCCTTTCGCATTCAAGTGATGGCACCACACAGCTTTCTCTAAAAAGCTTCTATCTCGTTCGGAGCCTACTTATCGTACTGTTCTAGCTGAAATTTTTCGATTACAGCTATCAATTTTTCTGCATATTGAGGGTCTTCGCTATAGCCAGAAAGTTCTAGGCCTTCTGCCCATTTGTGATAGTTTTTTGTGCCTAGTTTGACTAGATACTTGAAAGGGCCTTCGGTTATATAATCACTATGGTCACGAATGGACATCCAAGCTGTTTTGTACTTTCGATAACATTTATCGCCATAATATTCTATATCTCCATCCCATCCCATATCACAAGGTATTCCATAGAAGTTGTTCTCTCCTAGTGCAAATGGTGCATTGCCACTATCGCTCGCTACAAGCCCTTGTGCTAACTTAATAGATACGGGGATACCATAATTGTCTCGTTCTTTAGCCGCTACCTCTAAAAACCGATTGATAAAACGAATATCGTCTTGTTCCTCAGGTGAATAATCACTTTCAAGGAACTCTTTTTTGATAGCTTTTACTTCCTTCTTCGTGGCAGTGGTCGCATGAAATAAGTCTAATGGATTGGCCAAGGCCATACTTCCTTTAGCTATAGGAATCTTCTTGTTTTTTGTCTCCTTATCCTTAGAATTGACGAGCATTTTCGCTTCTTGAGGAGACAATGCTTTTCCAATTTCATCTATTTTGGTAATACTTGACGCATTTGGAGTACCTAAACTAAACTTTATGCTTACATCCCGTTTAATGAATACAGTGATCAATAAAATACCAAGGGCTACTTGGAACCAATTCCTTCGCAAAAAGCTATTTGTCTTATATTCTGTGCGTTTCATAGTCTTAGGTTTTAATAAAGAATAAATATCTCTTTCAAAACAACACACAAATTTAAAACAAAATAGTTTTAAAAGTCAAGTTTTTAACCAAATATTTTTCATCAAAAAAGATACAAAACTCAAAACAGACACTTTTTTGGTGACTATAAGTTGTAAAAGATCTTCAAAAACACGCCATTTCAGCCAGTTTCTGCCATATTCTCCTTCCTAAAAGAAAATATGGCAAGGCTATTCAAAATTTTCTCCTTGTAGCGCAAAAAAAGTACACTTTTTATCATAAATATGGTGATTCTTTCGAAAAGCACATAAAACGGCTATGCCATTAGTTATCCGCGATAGTTGTCGGGAATTAGGAATGACGAATTACGAGTTACCGTTTTAGCGAGAATTGAGCGTAAGCAACGTCTACCTTCATTAAGCGGAAAACGGTCTAAAAAACCTTTACAACGAAGTGTAATCCAACACCTCTACTTGTAATCTCGTGTTTAAAAAACAACAAAATGAAAGCATGTAGTACAGGATGGCGAAGCCATAGTAACTATCATTATGGCGACATCTCATTACCTTGATTCTCAACAAGATAGACACATAGTTTTTGACAACATTGGCGCAAAAGGTTACAAAGGGGAGATAAGGAGGTCTTGCGACCTTTTCACATAGAACCTCACCGTGAAAAACTGCACGAACCTTTACTAAGTTAAGTTTTTGTTTTTCAAGTAATTAGATTGTTTTTTTTATTTAAAAACTTTGCGCAAAAAACAAACTTTCGATGTTGTGTGTACATAGGATACATAAGAAGTTCTTGTGACCTTTTTCACATAGGTTCTCAAAGTATAAATCGCTTCGCTCATTTTTTTTGAGACAACTATTCCTATTTTGACCATATAGGCTTTATTCGAGTTGGCATGTTTTGCGACTGTTAATGGCACTATATTCATTCATCGCGCACTCTCCTTTACAAATCTATGGCGATAAACGTCTTACTCTAGCAGATAAAATCACAAACGTCATTGCAGCATATATAACAAACACTGAAGCAAAGTACAAGCACCTAAAACACAGGCAAACAAATAAAACCTAAAATATATTTAAAAAACTAAATTAACCATCCGCATTTCTAAAAAAAGATAATAACATTGAAAAATACAAGTGGGTTTACTATCTTGCATAGAATATTGACTATGCACACTATATAGACAATAGTGATATCCATAGCAGCGTCAATACATCGATTAAACACCATAAAACCTGATAGAATCTTAAATTATGGAAAAACAATTCTGGGCTGAATCTTGGGAGCAAGGAGGCCGTAAAACAAGCTTTCATAAACGTGACATACATCCCTATATACTTAAATACCTTTCACCAGATAAACTAAAAAACAAGAAGGTTTTGGTGCCTCTATCTGGTAAAAGTGTGGATCTAATGTATTTCAGAGAATTTGCCGCTCATGTAGTAGGTGTCGAGTTTGTTACCAAAGCCGTAGAACAATTTTTTGAAGAACAACAACTTCCCTTTAAAAAGTTTGGGAACACCTATTTTGCCGAAAAATTGACGATGATTAATTCGGATTTTTTTAACGTTTCTAAAGAAGAAATCGGACACGTTGATATTGTTTATGATAGAGCTTGTCTAGTTGCCCTGCCTCCTCATCTGCGCCACAAGTACATTGAAAAAATTGAAGAAATACTACCTCTTGGTTCCCTACAATTTGTAAACACTTTAGAATATCACCCTACCAAGCCAGAACCACCCTTCAGCATACAACCCGAGGAAGTAAAAAATTATTACGGTGCTTCTCATACCGTTAAACATTTGGAAAATCAAATTGTAGAAAACCACGGATTAAAAAGAGCTTGGGGGTTGGATTACGTAAAAGAACATGGATTTATGCTGTTCAAAGACAAACTACTACACGAGCAAAAAACCGAATAAGCAGCGTAATCTTTTGGATTAACTTACCTGTTTTTTCAATCACCCTTTTTTTAACATCTTTTGTGATGAGAAGATAGGCCTGTTTTAGTTTAGATTTGGACTCAAAATTACAAGTCAAAAAAAAATATACATTTCAATATTTTTTTTGTGTAAGGACTGGATTTTCTATTGAAATTAGTGCATCTCTTTTTACTTAATTACTTTCTCAG
>JAHDHB010000199.1 GCA_020631545.1 Saprospiraceae bacterium
TTCGAACCCGTGACCTCCCGAGTTGAAGTCGAAGTAACTTTTATCTACGACACTCCACAGTAACGTTGGCTTTAGCCGACATGTTGCGTCAAAACATCAACGTTGTATTATCTTGCAATTCAGCCTTTAACAGACTAGAACACTTATTCTTTTCTTGTAATTTTTCCGTTATGGAACAACTTGTCGGCTGAAGCCAACGTTACTGCTGAGGTAATTGGCGATGAAAGCACGTTAGGCGCTCTAACCACTGAGCTACAGCACTGTGTCTTTACGTCATGAGGGCATACTCCTAATTCCTCATTCGTAATTCCTAATTCACTTTGCAGTGCTGACGGGATTCGAACCCGTGACCTCCCGAGTTGAAGTCGAAGTAACTTTTATCTACGACACTCAGTAACGTTGGCTTTAGCCGACATGTTGCGTCAAAACATCAACGTTGTATTATTCTCTAATTCAAGTCTTTAAGAAGACTAGAACACTTATTCTTTTCTTGTAATTTCCGTTATGGAACAACTTGTCGGCTGAAGCCAACGTTACGCGTATTCCATGATTTCCTTCACGGCGGTGCTACCTTGCTCTATGGCTTCTAGGACTTCGAAGACCTTATCTGACCAGCCGGCGATTTTATAGACATCATTTTTGCCTATCTCTAAAGGTGTATTGCCGTAACCCGCTAGGTCAAAAACGTAGAGCTTCGCGTTTGGTGCTACATTTCTCTTGTAGGCTAGCCACTCTTTTTCAAGGGAATTTCCTCCGTGTTGGCTGTTATACAATTGCACATCCGTGAACATCATGACTTTATCAACGGCCATTCTATTTTGATTCAAGTATTCGATGACTTTATGACCATTGGTCGCGTAACCTACTTGTCCAGCAATATTTCGTAATTTCTGGGTATTACTCAAAATATTTGCTTTCGGCAAGTTGACCGTTTTCCAAGTACTTCCGAAAATACCTGTGATGACACTATCCGACTTATATCGCATCAACATGCTCAACGTCAAGCCTATATCATAGCATTGAATCTTACTATTTGGGCTGATAGGACGATACATAGAACCCGATACATCGGAAGCTAACACTACCTTCGTGTGCAGATTAAAGCCTTTGATGTTCTCCACACTTACTTTAATGGCATCTTCTAAGGCAGACATTAAGTAAGAAGCATGAGGAGATTTGATCAATTCCAACTCTCGATAAGCTGCTAGGAAACGGAAAGGCAATTGCTTCGAACGTCGTACTTGTGCTGGATTTGCTAGTCGTTCGCCTACTTTTTCGATATAGGTGGACTCTACGTTTGCTTGTAGAATATTTCGCAAATTTCGCATCAAAGCCATGTAACCCAATCGACCACTTTCAATCAATTCTGACCATTTCAAGCGTACAGCTTCTTTCTTAGCTGCTTCGCTTTCGAATTTTTGCTGACCTAATTTAGAAAGCTCTACCTCCCAAGTATAAGGCACTTCTAGCGTATCGTTCACAATTTTATTGAACAATGCTTGTTGGTTTTCATCATCCGCTTTGGGATGCGTCAAAAACAAGGCATCTTTAAGCGTAACCTCTCTTTTTCGATTATACTTAGCAAACTGGTATTCATCGAATTTATTGAAAGCCAAGGACAACCCTTTTTGAATCTGCTTTGACAAACGGTTTAATTTCTTCACACCATTTCGCTTGTTCGCTAATTGGTAGTAAGCCAATAATTCCGTGATTTCATCCGCCCTTTTAACCACTCGCCCTACGGTATTTTTCACCAAACTTGTTCCGTTATGAATTTTTGACAACTCTACAGTAAGGACTAAGGGAATAGAACGTAAATACATTTTTTCCCTAGTATACAAGGCCAATTTGGCAATAAAATCAGGGTCCACTTGCTTCATCAATTTCTTGATTCGAGTCAAGCGCTCTTGTCCTGTTTCGTAAAACTTATTGGATAAGCTAGAAGTTACCACACTAGTGTAAAGCTCCATTTTTGGAGACACTTTATATGCCTTAGCACCTTCATGATTTTTAATCACTTTTTTCGCTTTCTTCGTCTTCTTATTAAATCGCATGACAATAAGTTTTAGGGTAAAAAATAATTGTTAATGGTCTTTTGAAAGTGATTACTGTTTCAAGATAACCCCTGCTTCAAAAACGAAGAAACTCTTAACTCCTAACTATCGTAGATAACTACAAAACCCGTTTCTCCGTCTGACAATACAAAGATGGGGAGGCAGTGCGCAGTCTTTTTGCGCAGTCGTTTTTTGAGATGATTTTTTTTAAAAAAATGTTTTCCAAATGAATCTACCGTCACAAAAAAACCAACATAATAATTTCAATATCAGCAAATTAATAATCAACATACTGTTTTAAAATTATTTTCAAAAAAAATAGCCCTTATCCTATTCCTGAGAATCTCCTGATTTTGATCGCTTCACAGAATCCGCGACAAAATCCTAAAGAGGATGGAAGATAGGGAGATTTACAGAAGATTATTCCTACAAGTTTTAGGGCTAAAACGCATCAGTAAAATTAAGTAATATAGGGTATTTTGAAGCAATGGAACTATTTTCGTATCTTGATTCGTTGAAGGTAGAGAGAGCAAAAAAGCGAGAGCAATTTGCTGAATAACATCCCTAAAAGCGACATAATACTAAGTTCCGTATGCCTGTAAATAGAAACGCCCTCATTCGCTATAAAACCATTGACAAGTGCCTGCAAAATCGCTTGCGCCGTTGGACTTTGCAAGATTTGATTGATCAATGTTCTGAGGTCTTGTATGAATACGAGGGCATTGATAAAGGTGTGAGTCGAAGAACGGTACAGGCTGACATTCAAGTCATGCGCAGTGATAAGCTGGGGTACAATGCACCGATTATCGTCAAAGAACGTAAGTATTATACCTACGAAGATCCTAATTATAGTATCACCAATGCGCCTATTTCGGATAAGGATCTAGTGCGTTTGAATGAAGCCGTAGGTTTTTTGAAGCAATTTCAAGGATTTTCTCATTTTCGTGAGTTGGATACGATGGTACAGAAGCTAGAAGATCATGTCCATTCCCGACAAACTCAAGAACAACCAGCTATTGATTTCGATAAAAACCTCAATCTAAAAGGATTGGAATTTTTAGATCCGCTATACCAAGGAATCATTAATCGTCGCGTCCTAGAAGTTTCCTACCAATCTTTCAAAGCTACTACACCAACTAGCTTCCAGTTTCACCCTTATCTCTTGAAGGAGTATAACAATCGATGGTTCGTGCTAGGGAAAAAAGAACATTGGGAGAATATTCAGATACTCGCCTTGGATCGGATAAAGGGCACGCGGCCTTTAGTCAATGCTCCATTTCGTCACAATGTGGATTTCAACCGAGAGGAGTATTTCAAGCACATTGTAGGGGTCACCGCTAATGAGGGATCGGAGATAGAAAAGGTCAAACTCTTTGTAGCTCAGAGCAATGCGCCTTATGTTTTGACTAAGCCTATCCATGCTAGTCAGGAACTAGTAGAGCAGTTACCGAACGGTGTTATTATTAGTCTAAACATCAGATTAAACTTTGAATTAGAGCGTGTTATCCTTGGCTATGGGAATAGCATCAAAGTCCTCGAACCTAGTAGCTTGGCTCGACGTATTTTGTATAAATTGAGGACGGCAGCGGACTTGTATGAAGAGGAAAAGAAGGATGGGGAGGCGTAAAGCGCTTGATTTGAGTTTTTCAAATGGCTAAAGATGAAAGAACTCCCACTTTTAGGGGCAACCACAAGGGTATGCCCCTACTCAGGAATTAGTTTTTAGATTTCAGGAAGCTTTCTATTAAAGTCTACCGCCTCATTTTTAGCGTTCTAGGAAAACACCTTAATCTCTCAAACCCGTAGGGCAATCCCTTGTGGTTGCCCTCTCAATACCTGTTTTTTTTATCGTGAAAAGGCTTATCTTTAGCCCTCTAAACCAAAACCTAAGATTGACCTTCAACGAAATATATCAGACTTACAAGGACATGGTGTACAATCTGTCTTTGAATTACCTTCATAATCAAAGAGATGCGGAGGATGCTACACAAGATATTTTCGTAAAAATACACCAAAGATTGGGCTCTTACAAGCAGAAGTCAAGCCTAAAAACTTGGATTTATAAAATTGGCATTAATCATTGCTTAGACGTTCTCAAATCTAGGAAACGACAAAAGAGATTTGCTTTTCTAACCGACTTATTTTATCCCAATTCTTCTGTCATAAAACATGACGCTGCGACTTTTGACCATCCAGGTGTATTACTAGAACAAAAGGAAGCGCTAGAAAAAGTATTTAAATGCATTGAACAACTGCCTGACAAGCAGAAAACAGTGCTTATTTTGACAAAAATGGAACATCAATCTATCAAGGAAGTTGCTGAAATTATGGGGCAAACGCCTAAGTCGATAGAATCTCTATTGACAAGAGCTAGAAAGAACTTGGGTACAAAATTGAGCATGAAAGATTGAGGACGAGTTAGTTTTTCCTCAAAAAACAACATTTAAACGAAGGATTTTCTAAAAATCATCGTCTAAGTTAGTACTTGAACATTAGCAATTATGGAAAAAAAACAGCACATAGAGCTTTTGGATGGCCTACAAAGGGTAGAGGCTCCGCCATACTTATTGACAAGAATAAATGCTCAACTAAAAGCAAATGAGCAAGATACAATCCCTAAACAATGGATTTCCGCCTCCATTCTTGCTTTTTGTGCTCTACTTATCGTCAACGTTTTTGTCATTCGCGAAAGCATTACTTCCCAAGATAATATCTCGGAATTGATAGAAACGATGAACTTACTACCAAATGACAATCTTTATGAGTAAAACTAAATTTTTAACCATAAGTTGCCTGTTGTTATTGGCTACCAATTTAGCCCTTATTTCCATTCCTTTTTTTAGGAACAAAGGGAAAAAAAGTCCCAAACATCTTATCGTCAAAAAGCTACAACTCAACAAGGAACAAGTAACTGATTTGGAAGTGAGTATAAATAAGCATCAAGAAACGGTACAGGGAGCTGGTAAGGAAATAAGAGCGTTAAAAACCAACCTATACCAACGTTTAACTGACTCCCTCCCTAGCCTTCCATCTGATTCGTTGATTCAATTCATCAATACCCAGCAAAAAATAATTGAAGAAGCTCATTATAACCATTTTAAAGAAATAAAGGCCATCTGCACTCCAGAACAATTACCACATTTTAGGGAATTGGTCAAAGATTTATCAAGACTATTTGTTCCTCCACCTATGAAAAAGCGAAGACATGCACCTAAGCAGGATAAAAATTAAGCTTACGTTATCCATACTTGTATTTTTCAGTATAAATACAGTGATTTTAGCGCAAAAAACAAGGAGTTTTGTTGTACAATTCCATTTGCAATATGGAGAGGAAGTCGTGGAATTAGAAACGGGAAACTACCAACATCAGCAAAAGGAATTGAATATCGAAATCTTTAAATGCTACTTAACAAACTTCACTTTACAGACTGATAATAAAGTAGTTTGGGAGGAATCGGATAGTTATCATTTACTAGATGCGGAGGTACCGAATAGCTTTGTACTAAAGTTTGATTTACCCAAGAAATTACGTTTTAGTCAGCTACATTTTAATCTTGGAGTCGATAGTACCACTAGTGTATCTGGTGCGATGGGAGGCGATTTAGACCCTACAAAAGGAATGTACTGGACTTGGAATAGTGGTTATATCAATTTCAAATTGGAAGGTATCAGCCCGCTTTGTCCTACTCGACATAATCGTTTTCAATTGCATTTAGGTGGCTATAATCCTCCCTTTAATGCTTTGCAATCCATATCTTTAGCTACTTGTAGCAAAGATAGGTTAGCTATTTTTATTCAAGTTGATAAATTCTTAGAAGCACTTGATTTATCGCAGCAACATAGCGTTATGATTCCTAGTGAGGAAGCGGTGGAGATGGCGCGTTTGGCGGCGAAGGCTTTTGTTGTTGAATGATTAAATGCTATTTTTTAGCCAAAAAGAAGTCAAGACAACTGCGTCTTTTAGCGTAATTTATTGCCACATAGAACACAAAGACACATAGTTTTTTGACGACATGAATGTGTAAAGAACACCTAGGTTTACTAGAAGGTCTTACGACCTTTTCACATAGCCCCTCATGGCGCTGAATGTCCGCTAAAAACCCTCCACAACAACCTGATTTTCAAATCATTTATTTGCAATTTCGAATTAAAAACAACAAACTGAAAGCATGTATCACCGAGTCATGAAGCGGATTCCTTTTGTCCTTTTATCTTTTATAACGATTTTTTATGCTTTTACCAGTGTAAATTCCTTGCCCTTTCAGGTACCTGAAAATTGGCCTGAACCTGCTTATGATTTTACTAAAAATCCGTTGACTAAGGAGAAGGTGGCGCTTGGTCGGCATTTGTTTTATGATCCGATTCTTTCTAGGGATAATACGATTTCTTGTAGCAATTGTCATTTGCAATACACTGCTTTTACGCATGTGGATCATGATTTGAGTCATGGGATTGAGGGGCGGATTGGAACACGGAATTCTCCTGCTTTGATGAATTTGGCTTGGGGGAAAACGTTTATGTGGGATGGGGCTATCAATCACTTAGATATGCAAGCGCTTGCGCCTATCGCTCATCCAAAGGAAATGGACGAAAGTATTGATAATGTGCAAAAAAAGTTGGCAAAGACGATTAAATATCCCTTGCTATTTTCCCAAGCATTCGGGGATAGTGAGATAACAGGAGAGCGGATTCTTAAGGCGCTATCGCAATTTCAATTGACCTTAATCAGTGCCAACTCCAAGTACGATCAGGTGATGCGTGGGGATACTGGAGTAACGTTTTCGGAACAAGAAGAGAAGGGGTATCAATTGTTTAAATCGCATTGTAATTCTTGCCATCAAGAACCTCTTTTTACTTCTGGGGAATTTGCGAATAATGGTCTTCCCGTTGATACTACCTTGAATGATATTGGCCGTATGCAAATCACGCAAAATCGGAGTGATTCGCTGAAATTTAAGATTCCTACGCTACGCAATATTGAGTTTTCTTATCCTTATATGCACGATGGCCGTTTTCGGCGCTTGTCGAAGGTCATGAAACATTACACGGAGGGCATTCAGTCAGGGCCTACCTTGGCTGATGAACTTAGGAAAGGTATTCCTTTATCTCCTGAAGATCAAGTAGATTTGACCGCTTTTCTTTTGACCCTGACGGATAGAACGTTTTTGTTTAATCCTGACTTTTCTTTTCCTCGGAATTGATGGTGCGTTCTTTGACTTGGTGTTAGGCTAATAATTTTGATCGCTGCGTTGCAAAATGGTGTGTGTGTTTGGGGGAGGGTGTGCGTGTGGCACTATGCTTAAAACTAGGGGCGAGGTTTCTGTGTTGAGGCGTCCAATTTCCTTATAGGGCAACCATGAAGGATTGCCCCTACTTAGGAATTAGGTTTTAGTTTCAGAGAGCGTTACTCCCAAAAAAACACCATAAGTCTTCCATCATTACTTTTAAAAACCCTCTAAAAAACGTATATTACTTGACGAACGTCTCGATTTTTGAGTCGTCAAAACCTAAACAACTTGTTCTTACCATGAAAGTAGTCGTCGCCCTTACTTTTCTATTTTTCTCTTATACATTTATTGATGCCCAAGATATTGTTCAAGTCCTAGCAGATGAGACTTGTGAGTGCTTGAGTAAAAAAGATTTAGACAAAGCGCACCGTGAAAAAATAGAAGAGGAATTGGCTATGTGTTTTGTTGAAGTCGCCCCGCCCTATTTTACTAGAGTCCAAGAAGAATTAGGCCTTGATTTGATGAAGGGAGAGGAGGAAGGTCGCAAATTGGGGGAGCTTATTGGCGAAAAATTGGTCACTGTTTGCCCAAAGTTCATGTCCTTAATTACTTCTTTCGTCGAAGAGGAAATGGCCAATAGCGAAAACATTGTGCAAGGAAAATTATTAAAGATCGAAAAAGGTCAATTTGCCAGCATTCTAGTAAAAGAAGCGGACACGGGGAATGAGGTTCGTTTATACTGGCTCCGCCAATTTAATAATGCCGACAAATTGATCGCCAATAGCAAAAAAATCATCGGCAAAAACGTGCTATTTGAATACCACGAAATGGAAGTTTATCGCCCAGAATTAAAAGATTATGATACGGTGAAGGAGATCGTGGATTTTTTAATTCCTGAACGTTAGGATAGAAGCGCGGAACCCTATCCAAACCTTTCCCTTCATAGGGAAAGGCTTTTCACCGGCTTCTAATTTTTTGGATTTTGGGTATTAGGCTGTGTCAGGGGACATGGGGTTGGGGAAACCTGTTATGTTTAAATCCCCAACTATCTAAAAAATATTAGCCTATCCCCAACATCTTCGTCAGTCCAGCCATGATGTATTGAATACCAATGGCCATGGTGAGGAATCCCATGATTCTGGAGACCGCTTTTAGCCCTGCTACCCCTAGTAAATTTAGTAAGGCTGGTGCTAAGCGTAGAATGATGTAAACCGTAAGGCCTATGGCGACAATTACGCCCAATACAGAGCCTCGAAAGTACCAATCTGGATTCTCCGCATAGAGACTAATCAGCAAGGAAATCGACCCTGGCCCAGCAAGCAGCGGCATAGCCATTGGGGTAAACGAAATATCTTCCTTTTCTATAGCTTCCTTCTTCACTTGCTTGTTCACCGCCCGCGAATCAGCAAATTTACCATTCAGCAAAGCATAACCAGAACTCAAAATAATCAAGCCTCCAGCTATTCGCATAGCATCCAAGCTAATCCCGAAAAAGCCTAGGATAGCGGAGCCAGCCAGAAAAAAGGCAATGAGTATCAGCACTACATATATCGCTGTACTTCTTGCTGTTGTATTACGTTCTTCTTTCGTATCTGTTGGCGTCATCGCCAGAAAAACGGGTACTGCACCTAGTGGGTTTAACACCGAAAACAAGGCCGCAAATACCGAAATTGTCGTTGTAACCATTTTTGTTAGTTAAGAGTTATTAGTTAGGAGTTAAGAGTTGCCCTCTGGCGATTTTCTACTCTCTCTAATTTTCTTACCGAAAAAGGTAGAGGATTTTACTTGCGCTTATGGAACTTGTTGCATTTCCTTCCCTTAAAAAGTCGGCAAATGTAAAGCAATTTTTCTTAGGAATCTGCATAAACGTTCCTAATTCATTGTTAAGTTTTCCTTTGAAGAACTCATCAATAAGCCTAGGAACATTCTACCTCACTTTTTAGTTCCTTTAAAAGGAATTTTATCGTAACGTTGGCTTCAGCCGACATGTTGCGTTTGTAGTGTCTGAAGGATAAAGGCAACTTTTAGAGAAAATGCAGAGAATTCGCCTTCTAGATTTCAATGCGAGGTAGTATAGCCCTTAGCCTTGGTCTGATAGCTTAAGCTAACTCTTAACTGCCTGGTAATTTAGCATTTACTCAAGTCAAATGTATGGACGTTTACGGAACAACAGGTCGACTGAAGTCAACGTTACCACCTATTGTGAATTCCCCCATCCTAGCCATACTGTTCCAAAATAGTATCATTTTTAGTTTTATCTCGGGATTTACTAAAACACTTAATCCCTATTTAACAGCATTTTATTAAAAGTGTTGAATAAAATTAATCGGGAATTCCTTAAAAAATCGAATTTGTTTTTTATCCACAAATCATAGTCCTTTGCTTTAATTTTTAACACGAAGTTTTACAAAGGAGTAAAGCCATCTAGTGAAGTAGTCCTTCAGTAAGTAGTTTTAGGAATATGTGCTTCCACGCTTCTTGATGGTTTTAAGAGCGCTACTAGGCTTCTAAAAACCTTCATTTATCGAATATGGGTGCAATTTGGATATTTTTTTCTACAGATTGTTTGGAAAATCATCTAAGATTGCTTTATCTTACATTTTGAAGGCTTTAAATATAGAAATTACTACTAAATAAGTTCTTCAGTAAATACTAAAATAACGTTAGAATGGATACTATACGGTTTAATAGAACGAGTAATATTTTTGTAAACACAGGGATTGTTGGTTTGTATCGTTTTTTGAAAAAATATAAGCGAAGACATCCTGACAAGTATGATTTTGAATTACCAAAATTAGAGGCTGATGGTTTGACCTTGAAGTGTGATCACTTGATCGAACTGCTAGAGGATGTTTATTATTTTATGGGGCGAGAGGTGTACGATACTTGGACAAACAAGCAGAAAGATGAAGCAGACAAGGGGAAGGCCAATTTTTATTATGACGTTGAGGGTGAAAAGTTTGTATCATTTCCTAAGATGGTTACCTATGGACTTACCGCTTTGTTTACCAATAATGCACAAGGGACTACTCGCTTAGCAGAAAATACAGACAAAATCACCAAACTAGATAAGGGAAATCCTGGGCTTGCGGA
>JAHDHB010000200.1:0-3226 GCA_020631545.1 Saprospiraceae bacterium
TCTCTATTTTTATTTCTATTGATTCCTTGTTTTTTTCGACGGAGATTATTTTTTTGTTGCCACAGAGAGCACAAAGAAACACAAAGGATTTCGTGGAAAAAATGTTTCAGCTTATGAAGAATTCGACACTTAAAAGTTAAAGTCGATACCTAGTCGAATGGAGAATTTCTGTGCATTGAGGCGATCTCGGTAGTTCAAACGCCAAATGCCCTCTAGTCGGAGGAGTTTCAAGATGTTTTCGATGCCGACACCTGCTTCCATATAGGGAATGGGACTAGGGGAAATGATGTCTACGCGCTGATTGGGGTCAGGATGGTCAATGAAGTTGACGGCTTTATTATCATCGCTTAGCGTACCGATAACGGCTTTAAAATCAGTGACCAACCGCAGGTCGAGCTTTCGGAGAAATGGAATTTTATTAAAAAGGAAGCCGTCAAAATGATGCTGTACATACAAAGAAGCATAGGCATCACTGACGAATTCAAAACGGCTCATGGTATTGAATGCCTTTTCACTGTAGAAAAAGGTCTCATTACCCGGGTGGGTCTCTAACAATAAATACGGCAACGTTCCGAATACTTTTCCTGCCTTAAATTCATACTCTGTCCAACCTATAGGATTTAGGTAGAAGTAGTGCTCTATGCCTAGGACTACTTTCTGATAGTTGTGCTTAGAACCAAGTATTCCTGAAATTCCCGCCGCTAGCTGTAACGTGACAATGGGAAACTTAGAACCTAAGCTAATTTCTTCGAATTCTCCTTGTAAAACCCGTTCACCAAAAGCATAACGGGTATTCAGAATGATTTCAGCGGCTTGAACCGTCGTATCTATTCTTGTAGGATCTTGTAGGTCAGGGTTATATTTAAAATCAAACCCGTTCCATTGCCCCCTAGAGTGAAGGTTTTTCCCTCCAAAAGGATCCATATCACGATAAAGAAAAGTCAAGCGATTTGACCAACCTTTTTTCCAATCGTGTTCTATAAAAATCTTACTTTCATTTACCCGCAGCATCCTTTCTGCGCTAACGAGAAAGTTATTGACAATCGTATCTCCTGAGGGAGAAAGCGTAGTTTCTGAGATAATACGTTCTTGCAAATTGCGACGATAGAGAGAGGTAAAAATATCGCCATCACCAAAATCTTCACTACTATTATTCGTGTAGCTCACGTCATTTTTGTGCGAACCGCCTAGGATGGTTCGTTTCACGCCTTTTCGTATATTCCACTGAAAATTACCGCCATATCTAAACTTCTTATCCTTAAAACCGTATGCGCCATAGCCCCAAACACGTAGTTTTTTACTAAGCTTATTACTTGTACCAAGGTCCAAGCGCAAGCGCTGCCCTTGAATGGCATTGGAGCTGTATATGGTATAAAGATTTCCCCACTCTACAGGCCCCGTAACGTACCAACCTGTCCCTACGGTTTGAATAATCTTGGAATATGTCTTGAAAATCGGTACATTCTGAATGCTATCTACCATGTCGTAGATTTTCAACTCATTCTCTTCCAGCTTTTCGTGCCGTGCTTCTTCCCAAAATTCATCATCCTTTTTCAAATCGGGCATGTAATACGCTTCGGGGTCTTTCTCCTTGTAAATGGAATCTAATTTGGGGATGTCAAACTGGTATTTTCGGTAGGTATTCGTCCGCCGGCCTATGATTCCTGGAGCGTTTTTGATGGCCGCAAAATCGATTATTCCTTTTTCCTTGACTGGGACAAAAATGGAGTCGTTCGTAATTCCAAATTCTTGATAAATGATGATGCGATGAACGAGATTGATATTGACATCTGGACTCATTCGCATATTGACACGCTGAACGGCATAGAGGCTATCCGCTACCCAAAAATGACCGTAAAAAGTGTTTTCTTGCTTGCGTTTTGGCTTGAATTTCAACTTTATACTACGTTGTCCATCTATCATCATAGTATCCTGAATATAGTATTCGTAGTAGCGCAAACCATTGTCCGCAAAAGGGCTGACGAATTGCTTTTCTAAGATTCTCAACCAATTATCATAAACATTAAATTTTTCTTGAAAAGTATTCAACAAGTCTACAATAGTCTGATTTTCAACACCAGAAACTTTTATCGCTTTCGGGATTTCCTTGAGGGGAGAACCTTTTACATGATAAACATCGTAGAGCGTTTCTGTAATGAAAGCAGGTAAGAAAGGTTTTACATCCGAAGTGGTGTCAATATTATCAAAAACAAAATCGAACTGCTTCAAGATCTTGCGATTTTCCAATCGGTCGATATTGTCCAAATCCATCTCCAACTTTTGGTAAGTTTCGCATTGGTAAGTTTCGCGATTTGCTATATTATTTTTCGGTTTATTTTTAATGATACCTCTGACAATATCATTCGCCGGATTTTCCCCAGCTAAAACAACGACCTCCACCAAATCCAAGCCCGCTGCTTTCATTCGAAAAGTGTACGACTGCTCAACTTCATCTCCAATATACTTCGCTCGATCTTCGTAGCCAATGGCTGTAATTTTTAGCGTATCACTAGGTTTTTCATCCAAATTAAAGACATAATAACCGTCAATATCTGTGGAGACGCCTGTCGTTGTCCCTAGGAAATAGACATTACAAAAAGGTAGACCTTCCTCCGTATCGTCATCTATTACCCTACCTGAAAGTTGGAAGGATTGCCCTAGGCTTTGGCTATAAGCCAAGGTCAAAATAACCAGCGATAGTAATATCTTTTGCAACATGTTTCCTTCAAGGCGATTTATGAGGCGTTCAGTATAAATTGGAGTTAAAAATAGAACTATTTAGCTACTTTTCCGAATAAATTTCTGTTTTGTGACTATTTTAATTGAGCCGTCATACCCTTGGGGTGAATACGCTTTATGTGTTTACTCCTAAAAGTTCGATTTTATAACAAATAAGATTGATGAGGTAAAATACATCCTCCTCCTTACATAAACAATTGTTTATTAGAAAGTAATAAAAAAATATTCACCAAACATTGCATCGTATCTTGAAGAAGAGCCTTTTTAGAATGACCTCTTTTATCGATAACTAAATATCATAAATATTGATTTGTGCTTGTCTTCTTTAGCTTTTCCTATTTTACTCCTCTGTCAGATGACTCCAATGAAACGGGGACAGTACCCTGACCTCTTATTCCTACTAATACGGCAAATGAAATGGCTAAAAATAGACTTAATATCAAACAAGCATAGATTACATTATTTCCTTGATGGAAAAACGGTAACC
>JAHDHB010000200.1:3236-10339 GCA_020631545.1 Saprospiraceae bacterium
ATTACATTATTTCTGTAAAAAACCAAAAAATAAAACACGACTCTAAAAAAGATATTGGTCAGAAAGAAAATACTGCCTGCTCTTCCATAAACTTGGTTCGGGACATGCTTAAAAAGGTAATTGATTCGTTGAATTCGAGTTCCTGCATTCGAAAGTCCTAGCAAGAACATGAGCCCTAGAAAAATTCCTATCGACTTGGTAAATGCTAGGATAAAGAAAACCAAGGTAGATACCCCCGTCATCAAGATAATAGCATTAATAGTGGTGGTTTTTCGAAAAATCCAATTGATAGCCAGCCCTGCACACAAGGAACCTAAGGCAAAAATAGCTTCCATCGAAGCATAAATATCCCCTCCTTCCTTTAAATGGTTGGCAACATAGATGGCTCCTAGGTAAAAGCCCATCAGCAAAACGGTCGCAAAAATGGCATAGGAAGCCACCCCAAAAATGAAGACTTGGCGATTTTCTTTCAAGTAGGTATAACCAATTCCTAGTCGTTCTAAGATGGTTCCTTCTTCCATTCTTCGAAGAGCTACCGGCTTGAATTTCATCATCATAACCAAGAAAAAGGCCAAGAAATAGGTACAGGCATCCAGCATGAAAATTTCATAGATTTCCCACTTCGCAATCTCAAAAGGTAGATGAATGTTCATGCCCAATAAGCGCATGACACCGTCTGGCGCACCCTCTAGCAACATCGCTCCTATAGCTCCAGCGAGCATGGTGGCCGTTTGTCCTTGTATTTCGATATAAGAAGATATTTTATTGTAGTATTTGGGTTCACTAATTTCCTGTACAAACGCATAGAGGCAGGGATAATGAATATTATAATTCATAAAGGTTATACAAAAAACTAAACCCACCAGATACCAAGGCAACATGCCCCATGAGTAGCCTAAAAAGGCTATGCCGGTAAGTAACGTACCACATATAGCCGTAATGAAAAGAAAGATAGTTTTACGATTATATTTATCGACAAAAGTACCACCTATTGGCCCCCAAAACATGGAGATAAAGGTAATCAACAAGTAAATCACAGCATACTTCCTTGTTTCTTCTTGCTGAGCAAAATACCAAGGAATGGCTATCATGCTGATCCCTTGGGCAACGCCAGAAATAGAATTGGCTGCAAATAACCATAATATTGCTGATAAGTTCTTCATGAATGCATGTTTGTTGAGTCGTATTCCTTTTTAGGGGCTAGTAAGATACGTTATGTTCTTCTTCTTCTTATCCCTAAAAAATAGTTGCCGAAAACCAGAAAGCTCTCCTTATCGTTGCGAAAGATAACCTAATTTAATAACTTGTGCTTCTTTTACTTAATCGAAGTAAGTTAAGGCTGAGGAATTAGGAATTAACGAACCAAGGGGTTGAAACCCCTTGCTATAGAACCTCGAAGGCTACCGCCTTCTCTAGCGTACTATGGTACTGGCTTCGCTACCTTAGGAATTAAGGGTAAGCTTCACAATGATTTTCTGCTCAAATGTTCTAACAAAAAAGAAGAATTGATACCATTTCTTTTATTAAGACAAACGGTAAACTCCTAATTCGCAAATTCTAATTTAAACGCTAATTCAATTGCAATTCAAACCACATATTACTTTTGAAGTCGGCTTGGCGAAGTTACAAAAATATTGCGCTTACCAAGACCGTTGCCATCAAGAAGTTCGAACAAAACTACTTGAAATCGGTGTACGTGGTGATGATTTAGAGTTAATTATAGTAGAACTTATTCAGGAAAAGTTTTTGGATGAAGAACGTTTTGCTCGTTCGTATGCAAGAGGAAAATTTCGGATGAAGCGATGGGGATGGCAAAAAATACGACAAGAACTAAAACGCAGAAAAATCTCTGCTTATTGCATCAAGAAGGCTTTTGAAGAAATTGAAGCCGAAGAATATGATGCCACACTGGAAATCTTACTTGAAAAAAAATTAAACTTACTAGTCGAACCGAATCCCTTCAAACGGTACCAAAAACTCTATGCTTTTGCTTATCGAAAAGGATATGAATCCACCATCATCAAGGAGGTTTTGGGGAGATTGTTGGATAAAAAATAATTACGGATAAAACCTTAATCACCTAACATGTAACTAAGCGTTATGAAAACAACAACTTGGCATTGCCTTCCCTTTGAAGACCTAAGTACTAGGCAATTGTATGATTTACTGGCCTTACGACAAGAGGTTTTTGTTGTCGAACAAGACTGTCCATATCTAGATGCTGACGGTAAGGACTTAAAAAGCTGGCACGTACTAGGTTATCAAGGCGAAACACTGGTAGCTTGCACTAGAATCCTCCCTAGGGGTATTTCTTATAAAGATGGGGTATCCATAGGCCGTGTGGCCACCTCACAGAAAATACGTAGAATGGGCTTGGGAAAGGAATTAACTAAAATAACGCTCGAATGGACGGAACAACTGTTTCCTAGTCAACGCATTCGCATCTCTGCTCAAACGTACTTAACAAAATTCTATCAAAGCTTTGGTTTTCAAGCTATTGGTCAAGAATACTTAGAAGATGATATTCCGCATATTCAAATGGTCATTGAAGGAGATTAGCAGTCTTATCCATCTTGCAAGTATTTTTACGTATAAATTTAAACGTTAGTCTTATATGCCCCTTCTATGTCTTATCCCTCTTATATGGTTCAATATTCGCCAAAAAGAGTCAACCACACATTTAACTTTCAAAAACTCCTTTTAGGTAATCATTCAGAAATATTCCTTCTGGATCTAACTCCTTTCGTACTTGATGAAAATCATTCCATTTTGGATAAAGCGACGCTAAGTCAGCCCCACTTCTATTGTGCATTTTTCCCCAGTGTGGACGCCCTCCAAATTCCTTGAAAATGGCTTCCATATCAGAAAAATAAGGCTCATAAGCCATGCCTTTGTAGGAATGAATGGCAATGTAAGCGGAAAAGCGCTCATAGGCCGGACTTAACCAAATATCATCGGCTTGTACAAATCGATTTTCTATAGGAAAATGCACCCTGTATTGATGTTCATCAAAACGCTTACGCATTATTTTTACAACCTCCTTGTAGTGTTCCATAGGAATGTTGTACTCCATTTCATTAAACCGAACCGTCCGAATCGTAGCAAAGATATGGTGACTGTGGTTAATTTTTGTAGTGACAACCGCGCCTTGAGCTACGATTTTACTGATGGTCTGACTGTATCTTGGAAAGGTTTTACTGAATTTGGATAAGGCACCAAAAACCGCATTTTCAAGGAAAACATCATTAAAATAGCGTACCATCCCATCTTTCTTCGGCTGTATCTCCGTTAAATTGGTTTCTCTTAATTGGACTATATCCGAATAGGGGAAATTATAGAATTCAAAATTTCGATTATTCGCGTTATGATACTCCAGTTTTTCTAGTGTTTCATCAAATTTAGCTTTTGATAATTTTATGGCTAAGTTGTAGGCTGGTAATAATTTTAATTTTATTTGAGTGACCACCCCTAAAGTCCCTAGGGAAATTTGAGCCGCTTTAAAGTATTTTTCATTTTCTGTAGCCGAGGTATAAAGCACCTCTCCCCTACCCGTCACGATGGTCATCCCTACAATTTGTGTAGAAATATTCCCAAAAGTAATCCCCGTCCCATGAGTTCCAGTAGCTGTAGCTCCAGCAATAGATTGCACATCAATATCCCCCATGTTCTCCATCGCCAAGCCCTTCTCAAAGAGCAACTCCCCTAGTTTTTTGATTTTAGTCCCTGCCCAAACCGTGGCTTCTCCTTTTTCTCTATCCACCTCCACCAAACCAGAAAGATTATCCAAATTGATCAGAATATCCTTGGTATAAACAAGATGAGAGAAGGAATGTCCCGAACCAACGACTCTAATTTTCCGACGGTCATTCGCTGCACGCTGTACGATTTTTACAACTTCTTCTTCTGTTTTAGGTGCTAGGAATTCCTTGGGTTGGCATTGCACCATTCCTGACCAATTTTCCCATTTATAGTCCATGATCGTGTTGGTTGTAATTTTGCTAAAAGGTTCCCATGATTGAAGTTATGGGTTACGGAAAAATCTGATGGTTTGGCTAGAATTAGCCGCAAAAAAAACAACGGGCACCCTAGTTTCCTTGGATGCCCGTCATTATATGTTCAATGAAATCGAAGATTAATCCATAGCGCCTGCTACTTCTTTATCTTCCTTCATTTGATAGCTTTCATTGTGTGTAACAATCATTTTGTCGTACATTCTCAAGCCCGTACCAGCAGGAATCAGTTTTCCAACGATAACATTTTCCTTCAATCCATCAAGGGTATCACGTTTTGCACCAATAGATGCCGTACTTAATACCTTCGTGGTTTCTTGGAAAGATGCTGCTGAAATCCAACTCTTATTGTGCAAGGAAGCTTTTGTGATTCCTTGTAATAATGGACTAGAGGTAGCCGGCACTGCATCACGATACTGAACAGGACGCTTATCCGCTCTACGCAATAAGGAGTTTTCTTCTCTTAATTGGCGTAAAGTTACGATTTGTCCTTCCTTCAAGTTTGCAGAATCCGCAGCGTCTGTAACGATTTTCTTATCGAAAATCCAGTCATTTTGCTCTAAGAATAAGAACTTATCGACAGCTTCTCTTTCTAAGAAGGTTGTATCTCCAGAGTCTTCAATGTATACACGACGCATCATTTGACGAACAATCACTTCCATGTGCTTGTCATTAATATGCACCCCTTGAGTACGATAAACTTCCTGAACACCGTTTACTAGGTAGTATTGTACCGCAAATGGCCCTTTGATATTTAGAATATCTTTAGGCGCTATGGCTCCATCAGAAAGGGCAAAACCTGCGCGAACAAAATCACCATCTTGTACAAGAATGTGCTTGGAAAGACCAATGAGGTACTTCCGCTTCTGACCATCTTTCGCGGTTACGATACATTCACGATTACCACGCTTGATTTTTCCGAAACTAACGACTCCATCAATTTCCGAAACCACAGCAGGATTGGAAGGGTTACGTGCTTCAAACAACTCCGTTACCCTTGGTAGACCACCCGTGATATCCTGAATTTTACCTAAGGTTCTAGGAATCTTAGCCAAATTCTGACCAGGAATAACCGTCGCATCTTCTTCAACAGATAAGTGAGCTCCTACTGGTAAGTTGTAGACTTTCAAGAGTTCACCCGCTCGATCCAAGATATGAATCATTGGGATTTTCTTCTTGTCTTTAGACTCAATAATCACCCATTCGCGGTATCCCGTCTGCTCATCCGTTTCCTCTCTATAAGTCACATTCTCTTCGATATGCTCAAACTTAACGATACCTCCGTACTCGGAAATAATAACCGCATTGTATGGATCCCATTCACTAATAATATCCCCTTTCTTCACTTTCTGTCCATCTTCTACGTATAGGATAGAACCATATTGAATATGATTAGACGTGAATTGCTTTCCTGACTTAGCATCAAGTACCCTTACTTCAGCAGTACGAGCAAGAACAACATTGGATTTTTTACCTGTTTCAGGATCAATATGTTCCGTGACTCGCATACCATCAAATTCGATGATACCATCAAATTTAACTTCTAATTTGGATTCAGCAGAACGGTGAGATGCTGTACCCCCTACGTGGAACGTACGAAGTGTCAACTGTGTACCCGGCTCTCCAATCGACTGAGCAGCAATAATACCAACGGCATCACCCATTTCAGCGTTTCGGCCTGTAGCTAAGTTCTTACCGTAGCAAAGCGCACAAACTCCTCTTCGTGTTTCACAAGTTAAAACAGATCGAATTTCGACCTCTTCTACAGCTGAAGCTTCTACCGCTTGTGATTCCTCCAAGGTAATAATCGTTCCTGCACTGACTAATAACTCATCCGTTATCGGGTCATAAATATCATGTAAGCTAGAACGGCCTACGATACGCTCACCTAAAGGTTGAACGATTTTTTCATTATCTTTCAAGGCGGTGGTACGAATACCACGTAGCGTACTACAATCAAATTCGCGAACGACAACGTCTTGCGATACATCAACTAGACGACGTGTCAAGTAACCTGCATCCGCCGTTTTAAGTGCTGTATCGGCCAAACCTTTACGAGCACCGTGCGTAGAGATAAAGTACTCTAATACAGATAGACCATCCAAGAAGTTGGAAAGGATAGGGTTTTCGATAATCGCCCCACCCGTATCACCTGATTTACGCGGTTTTGCCATCAGTCCACGAAGTCCGCACAACTGCTTAATCTGTTGTTTAGAACCCCTCGCTCCTGAATGAAGCATCATATAAACCGAATTAAATCCTTGCTGATCCTCTGCCAATTCCTTCATCAAGTTCGTCGTGATACGATTATCCGCCGACGTCCACATATCAATGATTTGATTGTACCGCTCATTATTGGTAATCAAACCCATATTGTAGTTGTCCCAAACTTCATCAACATCTGCCTGCGCTCTAACTAAGGTATCCGCTTTAACCGTAGGCGTAATCAAATCCGGTAAGTTAAAGGATAATCCTCCTTTGAATGCCCACATAAACCCCATGGTCTTAATGTCATCCAAAAGCTTAGCCGTCGTTTTAAAGTCTGTACGTTTTAGGATTTTGCTAATTTCTCTACGAAGATTCTTCTTCGTCAACAATTCATTAACAAAAGGAACGCTATCAGGCACGTATTGATTGAAAATAACACGACCTACGGTTGTTTCAATCAATTTTTCTACTAACTCCCCCTCCTCATTCAAGGTACGCGCTTTCACTTTAATCCAAGCATGAAGGTCAACAGCACGCTCATTATAAGAAATCACGACTTCTTCCGCAGAATAGAAACGTCGTCCCTCTCCTCTTACCGTTACCTTATCCGTCGTTTTCTTTCCTTTAGTAATGTAGTATAATCCAAGTACCATATCCTGAGAAGGCAGTGTAATCGGATCCCCATTTTGAGGGTTCAACATGTTGTGTGCAGAAAGCATCAACACCTGAGCCTCAAGGATAGCTGCATTACTTAAAGGAACGTGAACCGCCATTTGGTCACCATCAAAATCGGCGTTGAAAGCCGTACATACTAATGGGTGCAACTGGATGGCTTTTCCTTCAATCAACTTAGGTTGGAATGCTTGAATAGACAAACGGTGAAGC
>JAHDHB010000201.1:0-2201 GCA_020631545.1 Saprospiraceae bacterium
ATAGGTTGGCATTTACTCAAATATTTAGACCAAACGGAGGAAATTGAGATTGGTTATCGGTTGCACGAAGAATTTTGGGGGAAGGGATATGCTACTGAAATTGCGAGAAAATTACTAGATTATGGCTTTAATACTAAGGGCTTATCAAGGATAGTAGCGGTAGCGGATGCCGAGAATCTGGCCTCTATAAATGTAATCCAAAAACTAGGTCTTGTCTATGAAAAGGAAGCTATTTATTATGGCATGAATGTCCGCTATTTTGGGTTGCAAAAAGTGAATTATACTGGAAGTGTGTAAAAAAACAAGGAAATTTTTATGAAAATCACGATAATTAATGGGCCGAATCTTAATTTGCTAGGCAAGCGAGAGACTGATATCTACGGAAAAAGCTCGTTTGAAGACTATTTTAAGAAATTAACCAGGCAATTTGATAAAGTTGAGTTGACTTATTTTCAAAGTAACCATGAAGGAGAACTCCTTGATAAGTTGCACGAAATAGGTTTTTCTGAGGATGGAATAGTCCTAAATGCGGGGGCTTATACCCATACGTCTATTGCCTTGGCTGATGCTATAGCGGCGATTAATACCCCCGTTATTGAAGTTCATATCTCCAATGTATTTGCTAGGGAAGCATTTCGCCACCATTCTTATACGGCAAAAAATTGTGTAGGAAGTATTTCTGGCCTAGGATTGAAAGGTTATGAATTGGCTTTGAGGTATCTTATTGATAAATAAGCTTGGCAAACTTTCGTTTTTTCCTACTCAAAACGGTAGTTCTTAGGCCTGAAAAAATGCTTCTACAAGTTCTTGAAACTCCAAAGGTGCATCAGCATGAACCCAATGCCCTGACTTCGCAATAGTACTCATCGTTGCACTAGGGAATAGCATTTGAATATCAGAGAGTTGATGCTCGAAGAGGTAGTCAGATTTTCCACCTTTTATGAATAGGGTAGGGGCGTCAAATTGCTCTTCGGACTCAATAGCTGCTAGGATGTTTTCGTAATTTTCATATATCACCTCCAAATTCATTTTCCAACGATAACCACCTGAAGGATTACGACTTAGATTTTTTAACAAAAATTGCCTTACACCATAATCAGGCATTTTTTCGAGTAAAAAAGCATCTGCCATTTTACGATTTGTTGTATTCTTCAAATCCAAGGAAAACAAAGCATCAAATATAGCCTGATGATTCCCTTTATTTTTTTGAGGACCAATATCAACCACCACCAATTGCTCCACCATTTCAGGGTTTTCCAAAGCAAACTGCATCGCCACCTTTCCTCCCATCGAATGCCCAATGATTCGAGCCTGATGAATCCAATTCTCATTCATGAAATCATATAAGTCCTCCGCCATACTAGGGTAATCTAAGCCATCGACATGTGGTGAACGTCCATGATTACGCTGATCAATGATGAAAACCATGTAGTTTTCTGCAAGGCGTTTAGCAATGGTTTGCCAATTATCAAGCGTACCAAAAAGCCCATGAAGAATGATGATGGGTTCTCCTTGACCAAATACTTTATAGTTAAGTTCCAAAGAATATTTTGATTAGAAAATTAAAAAATAACGGCTTTGATTTGATGGCACGTTTGTTATTCATCTACAAGGACTTGAAAGGAAATGCCGGCTCTATTAAAGGAAGTAAATGGAGAAGAAAACAAGGGTTTTATCGCTAAAATAAGGTTGAAATTATCTTCCTTCAAATAATTGAGTAAATCAGCATTATTGGGGATGAAAGACATTCGACTTCCCACATTAGAGGGAACAGGCTCTAAATATCCAATTTCAATATCCGGCAAACCATCGCCACTAATGAATAACCTAGCCCGATCTAAGTAGTTGTAACTTGCTCCATTAGGAGAAATAAGATCTAAGTTGAGAAATTTTGCTTCTACGCGCGTCACTTGCTCCATCGTGTAGCCTCGTGCATTTAATTGTGCTTGAAAATCCGTTGGAATGTTGAATTGCGTGTAATAATGCTCTTGAAAATTGGGTAGACCAGCATCAATTTCAAAATTGATCAAGTACGAAATCTCGTAGCCGTTTAAAGCATCTTTTTTACAAGCAGAGAAGACTAACAAAACACTAAAAAACAAAAGGTATTTTTTCATAGAGAAAGATTTATAGAGCTTTGTTCCTACAATTTTTTTGCCAGCTTATTCTTTTAGCTATAAAGAGGTCAATGTATTGTTTGT
>JAHDHB010000201.1:2211-5385 GCA_020631545.1 Saprospiraceae bacterium
TGAAAAAAGGAGTTGGGCTCGTCTTTGAATGCGCAATATGAAGCTTTTTGGGCTTTATTACTAATAAAAACGGGAAGCATTCAAAGAATACTTCCCGTTCGGATGAAGAAGAAAACAGAGAACTTACTTGATTAGAGTAAATTCAAAGGTAGGTTCTACTTGTTTGCTTCCTAATTAATTGCAGTATGTAATTGCCATTGGCAACTGTAGGTAAGTCGATTTTGTACTCATCTCTAGTTTGATGAAATTTCGACAGACATTCCCACAGAAGATTACTTAATTAAGTTTAACTGTCCGCTAAAGGAATGTTCAGTTGTAGTAACTTTGTAAAAATAGAGACCTACTGGCAGTTGGCTTCCATCGATTTGTACGTTGTTTTCACCTATTTCCATCAATTCCTTATGGAAAAATACTTGTTGACCTAATCGATTATATACCTCAACAATCACTTTTTCTGCTGTAGGCAAGGTGATATTTAGATAGGTGAAATCGGTAAATGGGTTTGGATAGCTAAAAACATTATATTCAGATACTTGTTCTAATGTTTCTACTTGGCTTGCTAGCCTAGTATTAGATGACGTATTGCCACATCCTTTAATAGCTCGAACATTTCGGATTCTGTAATTTCCTGATGGTTCATTCAAAACGTATACTCTGAAGAAGTTTATCCTAGAAATATTAGCAGTTGTATTTCCGTTAATTATATCTATTGTTCCAGAGTTAATGTCAAAGGGAATGGTAATTCTTTTCCATCTACTTTGACCAATGATTTCATCAGTAAATTTAGTGCTATACTCACCGTGGTCATAAGTTCCGGAAGAAGACAGCTCTAACCTTGAAGTTAATGAACTTAAATTCCTATTTGAATAAACCTCAAAGCTTACAAACTGAATATCCGTTAAATCTAATGAGGGAGAAATCGTCGATTGAAAAGCAAATGAAGTATTAGAATTACTATGACCACTGTAAATCAATTGGTCCTCAAATATTGCTTTCACATTTCTTAATCTGTAAGTACCTGTTGGTTCATTGGAAACATATAATCTCAAAAAATTAATAGCATTAATGTTAGGAGATTGATTTCCTGAAGTTATGAATATTTGATCACTCATAGAGTTTATATCAAATGGAATTAAAATTGTTTCCCATTGGCCTGTGCCTTTGATTTTATGGGCAAACTTTGCGGCATATTCTCCATTATCTGGATTTCCAGAAGAAGTAAGTTCAATTCTTGAACTTAAATTACTTAAATTCTTATTCGACCATACATCCATGCTGATATACTTAATACCTTGTAAGTTCTTTGAAGATAAGTTTTGTTGAAAAGCAAAAGTAGACTTTGTACTCGTACCACCTGCATATAACAGTACACTGCTGTTTTGAACATTACAAGTAGTAGGAGGACTAGACGAAATAGTAATTGATTTGCTGGCGAAGTTATTTGCTTCATCTGATTCAGATATAGCGCCCTCTGGATCCAAATGCCATACTATATGATAATTTCCTGATGGCTTGTTAGAAGGAATTGAAACATTGATAGTTTTGCTTGATTCGGTACCGCTGTTGAAATTTCCTACAACAACATTCGTTAATAAATGATCATCTGAGCTAACACTATTGTTAGTAGATAGATATACTTTTAATCGAACATTGGAAGCATTGGCATTTCCTGCATTTCGGATTAATGATTGGACATTGATATTTTGACCAGCATTAACCGAATTATCATTTATCGAAACGGTTTGAAACTTTAAATCTGGTTGATTGTTTCCACCTCCTGTGGGACATGGTTTATTGATATAATCATTCGGATTAAAACTAAATGAAAAATCTCTTGCATTCCATTCACCACTACCTTGAGATAGGAAATTCCCGTTATTATTTTTCCATGCATAAGTTTTTACTCTTACTTGTTTAGCAGCAGGATCAAATTCCAGATACTTAACCGCTGTACCTTCATCGGATACATCGTTATCTCTTTGATAATCAAATTGAAACTGATGCACTCTTTTTTCATTCCAGTTTCGTAAATCATATCTATCTTTCGTAATATGACCAACAACTGTCATGAATACATTTGGGTAATCTTTGATTATATCGTTGAGCTCGTCTTGACTATACAGCCAATGTGTAACTACAATTACTGGTTTATCTAAATTTTGGCATAGTATATTTTTTGCCCATTGCGTAGATTCTCGATGTCTTTCCCAATTATAAGGGGCACTTGGTGGGGACTGACATTGGTTAAGAGAATTTCCTTGATAAACAAGATACTTCTCATCGTCATATCTTTCAGCACCACCGCCATTATCTCCAAAGAAATCTAGATTTAAGACCATGTATTGCTGTCCTCCACCATTAAAATAATAGTATGAATTTTCAATACCACGAGTGTAATTTATGCATTGTGTCCCTGTATTTCCACGATTATAGTGGGCTTGGAAGTTTCCTGCTAAATGCCCCCCGAACCACGATTTGTCATTAAAATAACTTATAGGAAAAATTCTGTTTAGTTCTCGCTGATCATCATGATTCCCTCGCGCTACTGAAAATGGGATATTGTTATTCCGGAAAATATGATACACCTCATCGATGATGTCCCACCCTGGTCCATTTGGAGCTGCGGGGCTATCATCTTCTGTAAGATCTCCAACATGAGCTACAAATTTTAAATTTAAGCTAGATTTTCTGTCATTAAAAAATCTATACATCTTTCTTAGATCTTCTTTTTGATCTTCTAGATTACCATTCCTATCAGTCAAATACTGAGTGTCAGGAATAAGACCAACCGTAAACTTAGATTGGGTAAAACCGTAATTGAAATAACAAATAAGAAATATTGAAACCAATATTTGTTTGAAGTTGAGCATAATGGGAAATTTTTAAGTTAGAAAATCAACAACGGAAGCAAATTAAGATAATTTTAAGATAAATAGGCTGTTGTGTCTTTAAAAAGTTCAATGTTAGTTATTTGTATGTGTTGTTTTTTTTATTAGTGTTTGTCGCTATTATCATTGTTCAAGGTCTAGCTTTTTTGAGCACAGATCAGTCCTAGTGATTTTGCTCAGAAATGCTGGACAGTTTATTCGGTCTTATTTCCTCCGGATAGCTATCGCGGATAACGTCTAAACTAGTGGTTCAACTACCTATGAGCTGTACCACTAGGATGTTGGA
>JAHDHB010000201.1:5395-10337 GCA_020631545.1 Saprospiraceae bacterium
CCATCTAGAAACGGACAAGAATAGGAGCAAAGAAGCGGAGAGGGTGAGGCGGTTAGGAAATCTGAGATGATTTGCTAAGTTCTTGACAATAAATTATAAGACACGCTGATTTTTTCTTCTTGTAAATAATAAACAACTAAAAGATCCACATTATTTTACGGAGAATGGGTAAAAAACGAGGTGAAATTTCCAATTTAAATGATCTAAATGTTAGTTTTACAGTAAATTCGTATTTATAAGATGCCCTGAATTATTCAGGATGCTCAATTAAACATCAAATAAGATAAAAATACGCATTATGGGAGAACAGAATGTATCCATCCTTTCAGAGGGGCAGGAGATGCAAAAATTCATGAATCATCTGTTGAATGATGTGCAAGCATTAGAGTATATGCTTGAGAATGATATGTTTGAAACGGGGGTTAAGCGCATCGGAGCAGAACAAGAAATGTGTCTCGTAGATAAGTATTGGAAGCCCGCGACGAATGCAATGGAGTTGCTTGAGAAGATGAAGGATTATAAATGGGTGGAAACAGAATTGGCGCGTTTTAACTTGGAAACCAACCTCAAACCTAGGGTATTTACGAAGAATTGCTTCAGCGAAATGCATGAAGAGTTGGAGAAAAGTTTGAAGATTATTCGAGAGATTGCAGCGAAGGAAGATACCGAAATTTTGCTTACGGGGATTATGCCTACGCTTCGAAAGTCGGATTTGGGGATGCATAACCTTACGCCTAAAAAGCGCTATTTTGCTTTGATGGATGCGATTAATAACCAACTGAATGATAGGACTTATGAACTAAGGTTGCGTGGGATTGATGAACTGTTGGTGAAGCATGACTCGCCATTATTGGAAGCTTGTAATACCAGTTTTCAAGTCCATTTGCAGATAGAGCCGAAGGATTTTGTGAAGATGTATAATATTGCATTGGCTGTAGCTGGGCCGATTATCGCGGTTTCAGCAAATTCGCCTATGCTTTTTGGGCGCCGTCTTTGGCATGAATCACGTATTGCTCTCTTTCAGCAGGCTTTGGACACTAGAGCAACGCATGATCATTTGCGTGAACGTAGCCCTAGGGTGAATTTTGGAAATGGATGGTTGGAGAAATCGATCTTAGAGATTTATCGTGAAGATATTATGCGCTTTAGGGTGTTGCTAAGCTCTGATATAGAGGAAGATGCATTTGAAAAACTTCGGGCAGGAGAACCTCCTTCACTGAAAGCATTACAAGTACATAATGGTACCGTTTACCGCTGGAATCGTCCTTGTTATGGTATTGGAGGTGGTAAACCTCATTTACGCATCGAATGTCGTGTTTTGCCTTCTGGTCCTACGATTATTGATGAAATGGCGAACGCTGCTTTCTGGTTGGGTATGATGGAGGGCATGGCATTACGTTATGGTGATGTTCGCGAGCACTTAGATTTTGCTGATGTTAGGGATAATTTTGTAAAGGCATCAAGAACAGGTATCGATTCTCAATTTACTTGGATCAATGACAAGAAAATGAATGCTTGCGATTTGATCATTAATGAATTACTTCCTATAGCAAGGGAAGGCTTAGAGCATAACAAGGTAAGTCCTGCGGATATAGACAAGTATCTTGGCGTTATAGAAGCGAGGGCGAAAAAGCATACCAATGGTGCTAGATGGATGCTACGTGCATTTACGAAATTGGCGAAAGAAACGAATAAGGATGAAGCGATTACGATTTTAACTGCAAATATTATTCAAAACCAGAAAAAAGGTATCCCCGTGCACGAATGGAAAGAACCTAGCCTCAACGACCTTGAAAAATATGAACCTTTTCATCTCCTTGTGGAAGAGTTTATGCGTACCGATTTAATTACGGTTCAAAAAGATGACATTATTGAATTGGTTGCTGATATGATGGAGTGGAAAAAACTTCGTTATTTGCCTGTAGAAGATGGTAAAGGGCATTTAGTTGGTTTAGTCACTTCCCGTTTTATGCTTCGTCATTTTGCGAATCGAAAATTTGTAGCGAATGAGGAGGAACGGCCTACCTTGGTCAAAGATATTATGATCGCGGAGCCTATTACGATTACTTCAGATGCAACTATTGCCAAAGCTGTTACGATAATGGAGGAACGGAATATTGGTTGCCTTCCAGTCGTGAAAGATGGCGAATTGGCTGGGATGATTACAGAAACGGATCTCCTACAAATCTCTGCACGTTTGATTAAGCGTTTTGCGGATGAAAAGAAGGAAAAATAGATGGTTTTGATGAAGATTGGAAGATTTAAAATGGAGAATATCTTTAAGGTATTCTCCATTTTCTGTTTAGTGCATAGCAGAATGTAAGAAGTGAGTATGCTTTGTTTTTAGCAAATTTGAATCATTAGTATTAATTTTTTTATTTGAAATATAGTGTTTGCTTTTATCTCCTGAAGGTGTTTTGAATGCTGATTTATGTGGTTTGTGTTAATGTGTTTTTTGTTGTGAAAAATGAAGGAGCAAAAAAAAAGTGGAATTTTTTTTATGGAATTTCGGTGTTTTTTAGTCTTACTAGTAGAGGGTGTTTGATCCTCTGTTTATTTTTTAGAGAAAACATTGAATGCCATGCGTAAAAAAACGTGCTATATTAATCCTTTAACAGACTTCGGCTTTAAACGAATTTTTGGTTCAGAACCCAACAAGGATTTACTTATTGATTTTCTGAATCAACTACTACCCGCTATTCAGCAAATCAAGGATATTAAGTATAAAGTGACGGAAAATATTGGAGAAATAGAAGAAGATAGAAGTGCCATTTTTGATATAGCTTGTGAGGGTATGAATGGGGAATCTTTCATTATTGAAATGCAAAATGCACGGCAACTTTATTTCAAGGATAGAAGCTTATTTTATACTACATTTCCGCTAAGACAGCAAGCACCAAAAGGAAAATGGGATTTTAATTTAGCATCCGTTTTCACCATTTGTATTCTAGATTTCTGTTTTCCAGATGAAATCTCGAAGAAAAAGAAGAAAATCACCCGAAAAATTTACCTAAAAGACCAAGATGGCGATCTTTTTTATGAAAAACTTGGACTTTTCTTCATAGAACTCCCTAACTTTGAAAAGAAAGAAGAAGAATTGGAAACTAAATGGGAGAAATGGTTGTTTGTACTAAAAAACCTAAGCAGATTAGAAGACCGACCCGAGGTATTGCACGAAGGAGTTTTTCAAAAATTGTTCGAAGCGGCGAAAATTGCCAATTTTACGCCACAAGAACGCCAAGAATATGAAGAAAGTATGAAACGCTACAGAAATCTGGATAACATCAAAATGACCTATCGGCTGGAGGGGAAAAAAGAAGTACTTCAATTGCTAGAGAAGGAGAAAGAAAAAAATAAGCACTTTCAAGCTCAGATTAAAAATGAAAGGCAAAAAGCAGCCCGAGAAAAGCGAAAAGCTAAAAGAGATAAATTGGCTGCTGCTAGAGCCGTAAAACAAGAAGGTATGTCCCTGAATAAAATTGCCAAATACTTCGGTCTCACGCTTGAAGAAGTTCGAAAATTGTAATAAGGTTTGGAGGAACAAGAATGCAATTAGGCAATGCCTCCCATTATTTTTAAACTCTCCAATGCTTGAAAATGAGCTTTATCTAGCTGCCTTTCGCCTGTTTTTTTCAGATATTCTTTTAAAGCGAGATGAGTGATAGGGTGAAGTTTGAGTGTTTGCAATAACAAAGAAAAATCTATTGTTGGTAAAGCCATCGATAAATAATGTCGTTTTTCATCAGAAAATTCTTCCCGAACTGTAAGTTGGTGATGAGGCAGAATACTGAAAACTTCTATGCTGTTTGGTTGGCAATTCCGAGTGTACCAGAAAAGGTGATCATTGTATCGATTTTCTAGGGCGTAGTAAGCAGTTTTTTGCGTAGAATATTCTTCAAAAGCATTTTTGCAAAAAGTTTCGTAAGTGGTTAAGGCCGTTAGATTTCCCTTTAGCGAAGCATCAATTTTTAGAGCGGCTTGTTGTCCCATACGAAGTCCCTTGAGTATACCAGCGGAAGAAAGAGGGTCATAGCTTACCGCCGCATCACCTACTGCTAACCA
The DNA here is from genome assembly GCA_020631545.1 of Saprospiraceae bacterium. Taxonomy (GTDB): domain Bacteria; phylum Bacteroidota; class Bacteroidia; order Chitinophagales; family Saprospiraceae; genus JAHDHB01. The sequence continues at coordinate 9,458 of JAHDHB010000201.1, forward strand.
TCTTTTCCCCGTCATGTTGTTTAATCGATGTGTTTTTGCGGATTGCGTGAACGTTTTTTGTGAGGGAATGAAATTATTGCAGCGCTTTTGAGTATGTGGCGCAAGATTTAACTGTTTTTGCCAATAATCGTTCTGTTTTTGTCCTGACTGATTGAATACCGATACATCTGTCAGGAAGGTCGCTATCATCTCTCCGGTAGGAAGTTGTACTGAATACCACCAGCCTGCTGCTACAGATTCTATGAGTAAATAACTGTAAGAGATTTCTTGATGAAGAGCCGGTGTAAGCGTTTTAGAAATTCCCATTAATGCATCCTTTACCGTTTTCTCCGAGCCTAATATTTTGTGAAATTTGCTGTTGCGTCCACTTGCATCAACTACAAAATCGGCTTTAAGTACTTGTGTTCCATTACTTATTTCCCAAGTATCTTCTTTTTTTAGTAAAGTCCTCACTCGAAAATTCAGCTTAACCTTGATACCGATAGAAGAACAATAATCTGCAAATGCGCGATCAAATGAAGGGCGAGAAAGAACAAATCCATCACCATAAGGATTAAAAATGGAGGATTTATGCTCTAATTCTGGCTTTCCCCAAGAACCTACGATTTCACGACAAGGAATGCTATTCTCCCATAAAATTTGCTTAGGAATTCCCATCGTTTGTAGCAAAACATGTCCTGCCGCGCCAAGGTGTTCCCCCGCACGTTGCTTACTATAATCTCCTGCTTCTAGTACTTTTACTTCATGTCCAGCCTGCTTAAGTCCTACTGCCGTTGCTAGTCCAGCAGGACCACCTCCTATGATTGTAATTTTCATATGATCTATAATAAATAAGGGGAATGATATTGTAGAGGGTAGAAAGTAGAGGGTAAAGAGACTG
>JAHDHB010000202.1 GCA_020631545.1 Saprospiraceae bacterium
TTATTAAATTCCGATTAGGAAAGCTTCTTAATGAAGTGCCTACATATTCTAAAGATAAACGTGGAATGAATATCCCTTTATTAGTTGGTCAGATTCTTTTCATGATTTTACATCATAAATATGATGATGCTGTAGAACGAATTGAAGCGGTTGAAAAATATTGTTCTCGCTATTTACTTAAAGGGGGAACTTTTAGAAGCAATTGTTTTATAAAAATGCTTCTACAAATTCCTATTTCTGGTTTTCACAGAGTAAGCGTACAGCGTAGGGCAAAAAAATATTTAAATAAATTGATATCGCAGCCCTTAGATGTTGCACAACAAGCACATGAAATTGAAATTATTCCTTATGAAGTACTCTGGAACATGGTTTTAGCTTCTTTGAATGCTAGTTTTGTTCGCTTAGGAAGAAAGAATTAGTATATGGATGGGACGATGGTTGTGCAATTTTTGCTAGTCTTGTTAGCTGGTAATCTCCAAATTCCCAGCTAGCGGAGTGACAGGAGATTAGTAGCAAGTACAATTATATTTGTTATCTAGATCAATAACCGTGATCAATTTCACCACATCATCGCATTCAGCTATGACGCTACGCACCCGTTGATTATCTCTCGTGTAGGATTCCAAAGAATAAGTAGGGCATGGTTTATCATACGGATCGCTTTTCCGTTCATTGATTTTGCCACGCTCCAAAACCTCAGCCACTTCGAAAGCATCGATTTCTCGACAATCCATTCTACATTTAGCATGTTTCGTAAGGATCAAGCGTTTACCTTTATATTTCAGATCGCGTTCAGTTACTTCTTTATCCCCTTTTGATGTAGAGAAATCATCATTTCTGTCGTCCTTAATTTCTGTTTTAGGAGTAGCATCTTTGTCCCCAGGAGCGAAAGGATTTTCGTTTTGCCAAGCAGCGAATACAGCCAGAATAGCCATGATTACCATGGTAATGAGCTTCATTTTCGAATTATCTTTGGGCATTTGTTGATTAAAATTTGACATGGCTTTTAATTTGTCGTGAAATTACTAATAGAAGACGATATAAATGCCAAGAAGACACCTTTTTATTTTTTTAAGAAGCTTCTAAATTCCCTTCTACCACTAAAACAGTCCCCCCCGCCATTTAAGTATCGAAACAGCCGTTAGTAAAACATCCCTAGATAATATAGGCGAAAAGCCTCAATTTGTGGACATAAGCGTTGAACAATTGTGCGGTTCTCAAGGCCAAAGCAACGAAATCAACTGCTTATTGTACTTCAAACTACTTTATTATTTACGTCGATTTTGACAAGGGATGTAGTTAAAACCTAGTAGGTTGTACATTCGCAAGAGGTCTCTTTTGAATTGAACTTCTCCTTGAAACTCAAAATATGGAGACTTCTTGCCCTTTTTTCAAAATTGAACTTAAAAACAACAATTATGCAACTCAAGAATTTATTTTTTATCAAAACAAGCCTTGTAACCTCCTGTTTTCTACTATTTATCATCGCGGCATTAGGATTTAACAATGCTGTATCGGCTACAGAATATCCTACAGGAATCTGTGAAGGAGACTGTAAAAACGGTTTTGGAATAGCCTATTTTACCCATGATTCTTCGATTAAATATTACGAGGGCAATTGGAAAGATGGTATGAAAGAAGGCAAAGGAACCCTATATCATGCTAGTGGGACGCTCAAATATGAAGGTCTATTCCAAGCAGATATGGAGGCAGGACAAGGAATTCAGTATGATGAAAAAACAGGAGCCAAAATTTATGAAGGAGAATGGCTAAATGGTTTACGCCATGGAAAAGGCAAGCAATACTGGGCTAACGGTGATTTTTATGAAGGCGAATTCGTCAATGGATTGAAAAATGGACAAGGAACTTATGTCTATGCCAATAAGGCAATCGCGAAAGGGGTGTGGAAAAATAATGTTCTAATAGGTGAAAACAGTATAGCTAAAACTTCAGAAAATCGCTTATCAGCCCCTGTTGAGCACATTCAGTCAAGATGTTTAGTTCCAGGAGATTGTAAAAATGGTTATGGTGTGTTTGTTTTTGACGATGGCCGTCGTTATGAAGGAAACTTTAAAAATGCAAAATTCGAAGGAAAGGGATCTTTTTTCAATGCAGAGGGCAAGTTGACTTATGAAGGCCAATGGGCGAATAATAAGCGGCAAGGGCATGGTGTTTCTTATAATCCTTATACTGGTAAAAAAGAATATGAAGGCAATTGGCAAGAAGATGTTTGCCATGGAAAAGGAAAACTCTATTCTAACAAAAGCGATAAGGTTTATGATACCGTATGGAATAATGGGGAGATGACCTTAGCAAATGGAAAACCTATTGTCACTAAAGTTTATGTGCCTGCTAAGTTAACTCATTGATATAGTGTATTTGACCGTTTGGCTTTCTTGGTTCGTGAGTCTTTTCAACCTGTACAAGCCCATAACAAGGTATTCTAGACTAGAAGCAAATAGCTAATTGTCTTATGCTTTTTTACGGATTATGGATTGTCTATTCATACTAACCCTTAAAATATAGATAAATTTGGTTAATTTTTTGTGAAAATTTGTTTTATCCCTCTGCTGGTTTAGCAGAGGGTGTTTTGGTTTTGATAACCAATGGGATAAGTAGGCTTGATGGGAGGGTTGGAGAGTGGTGTGCTTAAATTTAATTACGCAAAATAATGAATTACTAGTACTTATCCTTGTACGAAATCAGTAAAAATGCTATCTTGTTGCGTAAAATATGTGATTACTCGTTTTTAACTATATAAAGGACTATGAGCAATATTGACGGAATTTCAATTCCAAAATTAACGGTTAGGAGCTATGCCAAAAAGCTTCAATATGTACTTTCGGCTTTTTTCCTCCTAGGGATTTTTGCAGCATGTTCACCTAAAAGTGGTACAGCTATCGTAAATGGAGAGAAGGTAAGCACTGAAACTACAGAACCTGCTGCGGAAGAAGGTATCAACGAAACGGGTTACCCCAGAAAATGTGAAGGTGATTGCAAGAATGGTTTTGGTACGGCTTATTTCTCACATGATACCGACACCAAATACTATGAAGGTGCATGGGCAAGGGGTGATAAAGAGGGGTATGGAACCTTATACTACCCATCAGGAAACCCTAAGTATGATGGCGAGTTCAAACGCGATTTGGAAAATGGCCCTGGTGTCAAGTACGAAGAGCAGTCGGGGATGATTATTTACAAAGGGCAGTGGTTGAATGGCTTACGTCATGGCCGAGGTTCTCAGTATTATCCTAATGGTGACCAATTCGACGGGCATTTTGAAGTTGGAAAGAAGAATGGTATGGGTAAGTACACTTATCTAGATGGCGTAGTGCTTGAAGGTTTGTGGCAAAAAAATATATACATGGGGCAAGGAAGAATCGTAAGTCAAGATAGTACTTCCACGATTTCAGATCATGAACCTCCTGTAGAACATATCATTACAAGATGTTTGGCTCCTTATACCTGTAAGGATGGCTATGGTATCTTTGTTTACGACGATGGTAGTAAATACGAAGGGGAGTTTAAAGATGCAAAATTAGAAGGACAAGGATCCTATTATAATCCTAACGGAACACTTGTCTATCAAGGACAATGGAGTAATAACCAACGTAGTGGCCGAGGAACTTCTTTCTTCCCTGAAAATGGAAATAAGCAATACGAAGGTGAATGGGCGAACAATAAGCGTAATGGTTTTGGCACTAGCTACTACATTTCCAATAACCAAAAAATCTATGAAGGTCAATGGTTAAATGATAGCTATCATGGTGATGGGGTAATTTTTAAGCGAAATGGCTCTGTTTATAAGCGGGGGACTTTTCAATATGGTGAAATTGTTGCTGCTCGCGGTGTGATGCACAACTCTAGTTACGTGACTAATCATTTTTAATAAATAAGAGGTCACTATAAAAAGGCTCTTCTTCAAAATACCTAAGAAGTATGCCTTTTAGAGAGAACTCTAAATACTCAAGAGTGAAGTAAACGTATACGTTGCTTCGATGTTTTCCTAAAATTGGTTATTAACTAACCAAAAAGAGATTAAAAAAGCCTTACTTTCCTAAAAAGTAAGGCTTTTTGCATTTTTTTATTGTCCCGCTGCTATAAAGTAGTAGGACAAACAAAATCCGAAGTAGGCAAAGATGTCGGTCTAATAGCTTTAAAACCACCCGCTACATCAACTAAGTTATGAATGCCCTTTGCCTTAAGAATAGAACTAGCAATGACAGAGCGATAACCTCCAGCACAATGCACATAAAAGGTTTCTTCCTTTGGCAATTTTGCTAGATGATTATTTAATTCTGATAATGGGGCGTTCTCTGCTCCTTGTATGTGTTCGGATAAGTATTCGGTTTTCTTGCGAACATCAAGGATTGGGGTATTCGCATTGGCTTTGTGTTTTTTAGCTAATTCTGTAGCTGGAATTGATTTTAAGGTATCAATTTCCTTGCCTGCTGCTTGCCAAGCTTCATAGCCCCCCTTTAGATAGCCTAAGGTATTGTCGAAGCCTACTCTTGAAAGACGGGTAATTGCTTCTTCGATTTTTCCTTCTGGAGCCACAAGTAAAATAGGTTGTAGAACGTCCTTTATCAAAGCACCGACCCAAGGCGCAAAGCTCCCATTCAATCCAATAAATATGGAACGTGGAATATGGCCTTTGACAAAATCTTTTTGATGTCGTACATCCAGAACTAGTGCGCCCGTTTCATTCGCGGCTAGCTCAAATTCTTTGGGCGATAAGGCATTATTACCTTGAGCGATTACTTGGTCAATGCTTTCATAGCCTTCCTTATTCATCCGTACATTCAAGGGGAAATAGGCTGGGGGAGGCAACAAACCGTCTGTCAGTTCTTTTACAAATTCTTCCCTCGTCATATCGGCACGCAAGGCATAATTCATTTTCTTTTGATTACCAAGCGTATCGACGGTCTCTTTCATCATGTTTTTGCCGCAAGCAGAACCAGCGCCATGAGCAGGATATACAACGACATCATCAGCCAAAGGCATTATTTTATTACGCAAACTATCGTAAAGCATTCCTGCTAAATCTTCCTTAGTCATATTAGCCGCTTTTTGTGCTAAATCTGGACGACCTACATCACCAAGAAAAAGAGTGTCTCCCGAAAAAATGGCTACATCTTTTCCCTTTTCATTTTTCAATAAATAAGTCGTACTTTCCATCGTGTGCCCTGGCGTATGTAAGGCTTTGATTGTTAGATTTCCTAGTTTAAACTCTTGTCCATCAGTTGCTATGGTAGAAGGGAAAGAAGTCTCTGCGTTCGGGCCATAGATAATCGGTGCCCCTGTTTTTTGAGCTAAGGTAAGATGACCGCTAACAAAATCAGCATGGAAATGCGTTTCAAAAATATACTTGATCGTAGCCTTATCCTCTTTAGCACGATCAAGGTAGGACTGTACCTCTCGCAAAGGATCAATGATGGCGACTTCTCCTTGGCTCTCTATATAATAAGCGCCTTGTGCCAAGCATCCGGTATAAATTTGTTCTATCTTCATGATTACGAGTTAATTTTTGTGTAGTTATAGAGTGTTCTTCGGCAATTATTGTATCCTTTCAACCGTTCTTAAATGGTAAGGCAATAAATTACCGAAGAAAATCATACTCAACATTTCGAATTTAACAGCCTCTTGGATTTAATTCGGTTAAATGGAATATACTACATGTTAATGAAGTAAGCTAATATCGTTGGTACAAAATTAGTGTACTTAAATGATAACTTGCGTGACTAAAGTTACAAATCTGCATCAAGTCCCTGTGACTGCTTGAAAAAGAACCTTTTAAGAAAACACAGCGGTATGTTCTGTTGAATTATACAGATGCATTTCATCATAATCAAAATTATGAAAAAGATTACACTCTTATTTATATTAGCTGTTGAGAGTTTTTTGTGCCTTGCTCAAACCGTGGTAGAAAAAGAGATGTTGATGATAGCAGGAGAGCAAAATGGCCCTAGTAGTAGCTTGATATCTATGATGTTATATGAATTGAATGGGCTAGAAGAGGAAGAAGACTTTAGTTATTCCATTAGGTATCAAGAACGTTTGAGGGAGGCGTTTAAAGGAAATACAAAAATAGTGAAGCTTGATTTTGATTCGATTCGAATAGTTGGATTAAAAGAGCCCTTGTTTTTCAACTTTGAAGAGGAATTTTTTCCTTCAGAAGTGACGATTCAGGTAGGCGTTTATCAAGAAGATAGGCCAGTTCGTAAGGTGTTGTTTAGAAATGTTGCTATTGAAAATGGAAAAGCTAAAACGCAACAGATAGCCCTCAAAGAAGACGAAAAAGATGTTAAAGTACTGGCTGCTAGTTTTCTGTATGAAGAACAACAATTCAATCAGGTGTCGAGAAAAGTCGGTCAAATCGAAGAATACATTGCTTCTTTCTATGATTTAGACGCCTTGGGCTTAGAGATGGAGGCGATAGAAGAGCTGATGTTGAATCCCAAAACGATGAAGGAGGCTAAAGTGCAATTGGATAGGTTGGAAGTAGAAATAGACAAGATTAAGCAAAGAGAATTTTGGAATGGCTTGAAATTCAAAGAATCAGAACTCAAAACGGGGTATCAATTAGAAGCCTTGAGGGATAATGTTCTTGCCTTTTTGGCTTTTCAACAGGAGAAATTGGGCGTCATGAATCAATATAAAGACGAATTGTACACCGATCTTGGTCTTGCTCTTTACGAAAAAAAGAAAGTGGATAAAGCGCTTAAATATTTTAAATTAGCTGTAGAGGAGAAGGCAATGACACCTAGGGCAAACTATATGATTGGTCTGATAGCCTTTGAAAAAAACGATTTAAAAACCGCTGAAAGACAAGTAAAACAATTGTTAAATGATTTTCGACTACCTGATAATGAAATTCGGTATGAAATCTTGAATCTTGCTCAACAAGTTTTTTCCTCTTATCTCGAATTTGGGGGAAAAGCTTATCAAAAGCAGGATTTTGAGCAAGCAAGAGGTTGGTTTAGTCAAGCAGAGTCCTTTTGTTTGAATACGATTGGGGTAGATTGTATGAATGTGGAAGAATGGTTAGAAAAAGTAAAAAATAAGTAATCTAATTCATCATTATAATTCGTATTTTGCGCCCTTAAACGAACATATTTTAATCCTTATGACGGAGACGAAAAAAACTAAGAAATCATTTTTTTTGAAACTTTTATTGGGCTTGATCCTAGTAGGAATCATTGTAGGAGCTGGTATTGCGTGGTATGGCTATCAATTGATTTTTGAATCGAATGTAAAAGTAAAATCAGGGGAAACTGCTTGGCTTTATGTTCCTAAAGGAGCCACCTATGATGATGTATATGACTCTTTGAAGGTGAATAACTTACTGAAGAATAACACCATTTTTGATTGGGTCGCACAAAAAAAGAACCTTGCAAAACACATTTATCCAGGACGCTATAAGATAGAAGCAGGAATGAATAACAATTCCTTGATCAACCGATTGCGTTCGGGGGATCATACTGCTGTAAATGTGACCTTTAATTACTTGAGAACTACAGAGGATTTAGCAGGTCGTGTTGCACGGTATATTGATTCTGATTCCCTTGCCTTGCTTGTTACTTTGAGGGATAGCGAATTGGTTGAAGGGTATGGGTTTGATGCACAAACCTTTATGGGAATGTTTATCCCCAATACCTATAAGTTCAACTGGAGCACGAATGCAGAAGAATTTGTAGCTCGTATGGCAAAAGAATATAAGCGATTTTGGAAAGATCGTATGGCAAAAGCTGACAAATTAGGCTTTACGCCGAATGAAGTAACCACCTTGGCATCCATCGTTCAAACGGAAACCAGCAAAGCGGATGAACGGCGTACCATCGCAGGAGTGTACATGAATCGAATTCAGCGAGGTATCCCCTTACAAGCAGATCCAACCCTTATTTTTGCCCTTGGAGATTTTTCTATTCGCAGAGTTTTGAACAAGCATAAAGAAATCGATTCTCCCTACAATACCTATATGTATCCTGGTTTACCACCAGGTCCTATTTGTTTACCAGAAATTGGTAATATTGATGCTGTTTTGAATTATGAAAAACACGATTACTTGTTTTTCTGTGCTAAAGAAGATTTTTCAGGGTATTCGAATTTTGCAAAGACGAATGCAGAGCATGAGCGAAATGCAAGGAAATACCAGCAAGCCTTGAATAAGCGGGGAGTCTTTAAATAAAGGTGCGCTATTTAATAATATACTAGTATTTTGTAGTTAACTTTTTGTTAATTTTATAAAAAATATTTTAGAAGAGCTTTATTCTTTTCTAGGAATGTTTATATTGCAATGCAAAACAAAATTGTATCTTGTTCCGTACAATAAAATTCAAGAACAGCAGTTATTCTTATAATGTTCTGCCATAATTCGCATTAACTTCTGTTTTAGGAATGCTAAACAAAAAACACTTTTTTTATGAAATTCTCTCATGTTTCCATATTATTTCTTGTCCTATTTGCATTAAGTATAAGTACTGGTTGTAAAGAAGATCCGCCTGTTACTCCTGTCTCCGAATTATTAGTAGGTGATTGGCAATCCATTGAGCGTCAAAAAGATGGTAATCCTTTGCAAACTTCGGAAGGGTATCGAGAAATTAGTATTTCAGATAGCTTAATCATCATTACAGATTTTGAATCCGATGGTATAGAAGAAGATACTTGGGAGGATACTTGGGAATTGCAAGAAAATAATACCCAACTAAAATTAGGTAGTGATCAACCCTTTAACTTTGCAGAAATCCTTTATATAGGTGAAGATTCCTTGGTGCTAGAATATGAGGCTTTTGATGTACTCTTAGGAACTGCAACCTACACGGATACCTACATGGAGTTTTAGTCGAACGTTATATTTAATAGCCATGCTCCATTCAATAAAATATTGGATGGAGCATGTGTAGTTATAGAGGGGATGAGTTTTTTTTTGTTATTTCCCAAATAGATACGACAAGGGAAGCGTTACACGATTGGCCCAGGCTCTTTCATTATGTTCAGCCCCTTCATCCAAAAACCACTTGAATTCATAGTCTTTTTCTTTGAGAGTAGCCATCATTTCATCAATACCCGGTTGCAGTTTGGTTTCTAGCCCCTCAGTGCCATTGTCCAAGTAAAGTTTCAAGTCTTTCTTAGCACCTTTATACGCTTGCACTCTAGGTACAAAGTTGAAATAGAGATGTTTAAAAGCAGGAGAGAGGCAAGCGGCCTTCGAGAAAATCGCATTGCGTTCCCAAACCAATAAAAATGAAATCATACCGCCCATAGAGGAGCCCATCGTTGCGGTATGTTCGCGCTCAGGTTTTGTTCTGTAAAGGCTATCAATTTGAGGCTTAAGCTGTTCGCAAATGAAATTTACGTAAAGTTCTCCCTTCTTACTAGGTGCGTATTCTTCCCGTCTATCAGCCGTATTTTCTATAGCTACAACGATAATTTCTTCAATAATTTCGTTTCGAATCAACGAATCTGCCCACTCATCTACTTGCCAGTCCACTTGCGTAAAAGAGGTCGCAGGATTGAACACATTCTGCCCATCATGCATGTATAGTACTGGGTAGCGTTTCTCTTTATTCTCTTCATATTTTGGTGGTAACCAAACCCAAACATCCCGATTCGGCAACCCATTCACTTCTACATTTTCGTGATGACGTACCTCGCCCGTTATCCCTCCTGCTAGCTCAAAATCACCATCTTTCCACCGAGTGATTTCGAAAGTGAGTGTAGTATCCTTAGTGAAAGTAAACCTATGATTACTAGGCAGTTTTCCTTGGTCAGTCAAAGCCTCATTCTCCCATTTTCCCTTGGTAAATTTAAATTCAATGCTTTCATTTTTAGGCAATTGAAATTGTCCTGACCAAACCCCTTCCTTCCCTTCCAAAGCGACTCGATTCGGTTGCCAAGCCCCAAGCTGCGGCAAACTTCCACTAATAAAAACGTTCTCCTTCTCCGCTAAAGAAGGATTCGTTTTTACCATAATATCAATAATTACATCAGGTGAACTATGACAACTGAAGAGGGTAACTAGGAAAATATAGAAAAGAAAATATTTCTTCATAGTCAAATTAAAAATTACGAATTATCCAATAAAACAGACTTATATGAAACTTATAACCTCTTATGCTCCATAAGTTGGCATAGCGGGAACCAAGACTTACATGTCTTAAAAAGGTCGCAGATCTTCCTTATACTTCTATGCGCTGCCATTTTGTTGTTTTTTAAGCACGAAATCACAGCAGAGTCATTGAATTACAGTTGATCGTGGAGTTTTTTTGACCGTTTTTCAACGTAAGAAAAGTCAATATTAAAAATGTCGTAAAATACGCTACTCCTTTGTGTCT
>JAHDHB010000203.1:0-1306 GCA_020631545.1 Saprospiraceae bacterium
AAGTAATCATTGGACCTCCAACCGTCCTATCAGAATCATGCGAATCCATAGATATGATGTGAACATTCCCATAATCTACAGAATAATAGGCTTCCGTTCCAGAGGCCAAGCCACCAGCTTCACCCGCAGTAGGAAAGGTAAAAATATCATAGTAAACGCCAGTTTCCGTATCAGAATCTGTAAACCCATTATAAAATTCATGATTCCCTGGGCAAGACCAAAGGACACTATTGATCAATTTGTCCTCGTACATATTTTCAAAAATAGCTGTTTGATACTCACTATCTGTACCCGAGGTATAAGCATTATCGCCTAGCATCAGGATCATATCGGTATGCTGAGTGCCGTTATAATTGTAGTAGGCATCCCGCACAGCACGTTGATTAGCATTGGCCGTACCACAATCCCCTAAAATCCAAAATCGATAATCCCCTTGCTGTCCAATAGTTGGAGCTGTTTTGAAGTAATGCAAAGCGTCTCCCCCTGCCAAAACTTCCGTACTAGAACCAACGCTGTAATAATAGATTGTATTGGGCATCAAACCTGTCAATTCTAGTTCATGCTCTGTTTTTGGAGAATTGTCGGAAACAGAAAACGCTAGGTTGTTTGGAGCATTACCATAAGAGACTTTACTATCTGTATTTGAGTCTGTACGCCAACGAATAACAATACTTGAAGAGGTTCCTTTCTGCAAGTAAGGCCCGCGTATCACCACTGCTTGAAGACGATCTTCGATGTTCAGTTTTAGCTCTTCAGCAAGTTTTGTCGGAGCTTTACCCTTTTTATAGGCGACTGCTATAAGATTTTCTCCTTCTACGAGCAGCTTCTTTTCTATAGCTATTTTGCTTAGTCCACTACTTGAAAAATTCGGATAATTTTTATCATTATCCGGATAGATAGCCGTTCCATTTAGGTAAATATCCGCTACTAGTGGTTCTTTAACAGCAATCCATAGTTCTGCCTCTAATTCAGCAGGAGCGTTTATCACAAAAGACTTCCTAAAAAACAACTGATTATCAGGGTTTAGGTCTTCAACAAGACTAAATGAACCGTTTTGCATCTGTTGAGCAGTTGCCCAACTGTTCCAATGCGAATCATTGTAATCTGACAAAAACCACCCTTTATCCTCTATTTTTAAGTTCTCCTTGGAGTAGGCCCAAACCATATTTTCGGAAAAAAAGGTTTGACCAGCAAAAACCAATTCGAAGTAAAAAGAACAGATTACCAGTAGGAGGATGGGTAGTACTCTAATCGTCATTCTCTGTTTCAGTTTTAACGGTTTATATGTCAACTGCATACGATAGAA
>JAHDHB010000203.1:1406-10289 GCA_020631545.1 Saprospiraceae bacterium
TTTTAAATCAACAAAACAGTTAGTCATTCAAATTTATTTAAGGCTATGTCAATTCTTGCCTCTAACTCCATCACCATTCTAGTATATCGATGTCTTTTAGGCAATTTCTCAATAGCAGCATCAGCTTGCAAGTAACAGGATTTGGCTAGTTCTAAACGTTTAGCAGCCATCAAAATATCTGCTTTGGCCACGAGCCATTTCTCCTTACGGCTAAATTTTTCCAAAATAGCATCTACGACAGTAAGTGCCTTATCATAATCATCATTTGCTAAGGCAATATCAATCATTTTCGATTTCAATACGACGTTATAGCCTAGAGCGGCATCCCCTTTCTCAAGCCAATTCATGGCACTTTTATAAGCCAAGGAATCTGCTTGCAGGGTAGCTCTAGCAATATCAATATAATATTCAGGCCTAGGCTCGCGTAAATTGGCAATAGCCTCCTCAAAATCTAGTACAGCTAAGGAATCTTTACTAAGTTGGGTATATACGGAAGCCCTAACCATCAGTCCTCCGACATGGTTCGGTAAGTGGGTAAGGAATAAATTGGCAAAGTTTAGTGCGGTATTCGGGTAGTTATGTTCGGCGAACAAACGGGCAAAGTGATAATCAATCATCTCATTTCCCGCATCTAACAAACGTGCCGTCTGAAAATCGGCATAAGCGCGGTCAAAATCCATATCGGTTTGATAATATTGACCACGAGTAACATACAAATTAGGATTATTAGGATTTTCCTCAATCTCCTTTGTTATGCGAAGTATATTCTCATGTATTGGCCCATGAGCATAGACTTGATTGTTAACGCAATATATTAAAATTAACACACAAAAAACAGCTTTCATCCGTATTTAATTTATCCTAAAATCTAGATATCTAGGTCATGTTTTTAAATTCTCACGCCTTAAATTGCCTCCTCATTATAAAAAAATAAAGTCTTCTCTAGTAGACAATCGTAGGGGATTACCTTCTCCACTTACCATGCTCTACATCTTAAAACCGCTCCCTAGGCAAGCTACGAAAGCCCCATCAGCATCGGCTACTACGTTATACGTAATAGTTTCAAAAGGGTTTACAAATACATCGACTTCAAATGCATGACACAATTTAATATTCTGAATACACTTATGAGTAGTGCATGGTAAATTGATTTCGCCATCAGGCAAAAACATTTGACAATCAAACAAATAAAAAACCATCAATTCTATTCCTGCAACTACCCTAGGAGGAACATTTTGCTTGGTTAATCGCTCATCAAAAACCTCAAAACCATTACGTTCAATGATAGAAATATAGATTTTCGAGGCTGTAGCATTCGAAGTACAATCCCTTCTCAATAGATACAGGTAAGTAGCTATAATTCGCTTCACTTTTAATAGATAGTTTCCTATCGTCATACAGCCCATCAACAAAATCATCCGCTCTGCGAAATCCTTCATCGGGTAGGTATTCGAAAGTACCAGAACTATAACTCATCATCCGACCATCACAAGAAGCTACCACTAAATTTTTCTTTTTTTCTAATAAGTTATTGCCCATATCCTTATCATTTGCCATAACATCCTCCAGAACAATTTCACTTTAACGGAATAAACTTATCATTTATCGTTATAAGTGAGTCTTTCTCATCCGCCACTTCAATTTCTCTTTTGCCTTCTTTACATATGACGAAAAACTCCCCGCTTACGTCACATGCAAAGTAACACACATATCTAACTAACGAATGAGCCTCAAAAGAAAAAGACAGCTATGAAATATCGGCAAAGGGGCTCCACTAAACATAGTGCCACAAGTAGCAATGCTTTTGTTATAGCGCCCCAAACCTAAATCATTTAAATCTTCTGACTCCGCTTGAGGTTGAAATAAAAAATTATCAAAAAATAAATGGGTAAGAGTTGTGACTTTTGAAGAAACTACCGTCTTAAAATAAAGCTCCCAAGACATTGATACTCTAGGAAAAAAAGAGAACATCTTGCAGGAAGCACTCCAACCTACTACTTGCGCCCTTCTTTTAGAAAGGAAGTTCCTAGAAGTAGTAAGCAGCGTATTTGTAGATAGTTCTACCGAAGAAGAGCTACAAAAAAAGCTCTCCTCAGCGGCATAGTTGCGCGCTGTTATTGATAGGGCATAAATATTCCCCACCAATACTGATAATGTAAATAACAGTATTAATTTTTTCATAGTTGTTAGTCATCAAACATTGACTCCAATCCGAGCTACTAAATACGAAGTCGTTCGCAACAGCATCCAGGTACAAATTAAGTCTTATCTCAGAACATTGCATTCCCAATGTTTTCGATTCCAACTCTATTTCCTAGCACAGAAGTCAACTTTCGAGCATCTAGCGAAGCCACATAACAGCAAGTCTGCTAAGCTCTTATAAATCCTTACCTTTTAGCAAAATATTCATTTCTATTCGATCTCAAATTTTGTAAGAAGTAAGGTAAATTGATTTTCCTCAAAAAATCTAAATTCATTGCTTTCTTAGAAGAAAGGAGGAAAGTTTAAGCAAATTTATGTTTTTGCTCCAACCTTCCTACTTCTTTTTTGAAAAAGCTTGAAGATAAGATGAAGAATGCTTACTCTCATTTTTCGCTTCTTCATCTTCTCCAGCAAAATTAGGTTATCTAGGAACTCCCGAAGTAATTCCATTATTTTCCGTCCACAGAATCTTATCTAGACCATTTACATCACCATCCATATTAAAATCACTCGGCATGTAGCGGTCAAAGTTTCCATTTTCGTTAGAAAACCGAATTCGGTCATCACCATTCACATCAAAGTTAGTATCATTAATTTGGCTGCCATTTCCACCATACATCACCCAAAAATTAGGTGCTAACTCCTTTTGTCCAAAACTAGTGCCATTCGAATAACTATTCTGTGTCCTAAAATCATAGGTTATGGTATTATCGATAATCGGTACAGGAATAGGAGACATCACGCCTATATGTCGTTTGTGTTCCACTACTATATAAACACTATTCGACAGCGATGCCCTCACTCCGCAGGAATCAACCAGCTCAATTGTACCATCTTTCATCAACAAAGCAGCAGTTTTAGCAAATTCAGAGGATTTTGAGATAGAATCCCTGAAGGAAAGCAAAACCCAGTCCACCACATCTACAGAGTAAGAAGTATCCGTAAAGTCAAGTCCTTCTGTCCCAAAATAATTCCAAGGAGCTTCATCAAAAGGCTGACCAGCAGGAGTACCTGGAAAGAAAGTTTGCGTAGGAATTTGCCCCGGCAAAAGATGGTTTTCTGTATTCAGCACCGTACTCATCACACCTGTAGAATCAACAGGCCCTTCAAGAAGAACAGCAACATTTACATCAAGGCAAGGTCGTTGTTTCACTACAATCGTAACTAGAGCCTCTGCACACAGTATAGGAGTCCCATCATCACATATTTCGTAGATAAAATAATCTACACCTGCAAAATTTGTATTTGGGAAGTAGGTAAAATCTCCATTAGAAGAAAACTGAACAGTCCCATGAACAGGAACACTCAACGGCGTAACCATTAAGGTAACGACATCTCCATCGGGATCCAGATCATTTAGTAATAGATTGCCATAATAGGTCGTATTCATCTCTAAGGAGTCCAAATCATCTATAGCGATTGGCTTAGAGTTACAAACATTAACAGTAACCGTAACGGAGTCCTCCACCGTACACCCATCTTGCGTAGCAGATAAGGTATAAGTGGTGGTTTGCTCAGGATTAGCGAACGTATTTTCCCCCATAGGATTCGATAAAGTCGTAGTAGGCGACCATTGATATTCTGGTCCTGGCAGGTTAAACCCTCCTCCAAGAATGACCCCTTGTCCATTAGGGTCAAGGCATATCGTCTGATCAACACCTGCATCGATATTGGGCGGGTAAGATCGTTGTATATAAACCTCATCCGTCATCGAACAACCATTCTTTGTCACTGTCAGGGTATAATTGACCGAAGCAATATGATTCGATAATGGGTTGGGCGAAGTGGGATCGTCCAATCCAAAAGTAGGAGACCATGAGAACGTAGATCCGCCCAATCCTGAGGGCGCGCCTCCAATATAAACGCCTTCCCCACAGTTCGATTTGTCCACTCCTGCATCAGCAAAAGGCACAGAGAAGTTATCAACAACTACTGTAATTTCATCCGTGACGACACAAGAACCAAAGGTAACTCTTACTTGGTAAGTGGTGGTCGTATCAGGAAAAGCCACCGGATTTTCTACGTAAGCATTATTCAACGAACCTGCTGGAGACCACGTATAAGAAGCGCCATTGATGCCTGTAGGGCTACCACCGATAGGCGTACTACTACCAGGACAAATAACAATATCTGTTCCAGCATCAGCGACATAACCACCATCCATAAGGGTTATACTTTCAGAGCTTTGTACTACACACCCTTGGAGGGTAATGGTCATGCTTATCGTTTCTGTCCCTGCATAAGCAAAATCAGGAAAAGCTACCCGACTGGTATCAAATTGGGGCGTAGCATTTGGGCCAAAATCCCAAAGATATTCAGCCCCTACTCCTTGGTCTTCAACTTCTACTCGCACTCCTCCCCCCGTACAAAAAGTAGTAGGCAGATTAAAAATAACCTCTGGACATGGCGTTACCTCTATCAATACAAATGCTTGACTGCAAGCCACAGGCGTAGCAGAATCACACATTTGATAAACGAAGGAGTCAGACCCTACAAAACCAGGATTGGGGGTGTAGGTAAAATCGCCATTGAGCTGCAAATTCAAGCTACCATTCTGCGTAGGCGTTACGGGCATAGGATTGACCGCCAAAAAGTCTAAATCTACGTCAATATCATTCGCCAAGATATTTCCAGAAAGTACTTCATCTTCCTTGGTTGAATAGTTGTCCTCATTTGCAACAGGAATATCATTGACAGGTAATACTTCAATCAAGATTAGCCCCGTGGTACATAGTCCTGGAGGAGGCGTCCCTGTATCACATATCCGATAAATGATCGAATCTACAGGACCATAAAAGTCTAGGGCTGGAGCAAAATAAATAGTCGTATCGGTATTCTGCAAAGTACCTTGTAGAGGAGAAGGCCCCTCCAATATCTCAAAGCTACTTACATCTAAACTCCCATCTATATCATAATCATTAAACAAAGGCGCACTAGATAAGGAAATATCTTCAAGGGTAGTAAGGACATCGGTAACAGCAATGGGCAAATCATTGACAGGGTTCACAACGAGGAGAACGGTGGCTTGATCACATGCCGCAGGTATCCCATTATCACAAACTTCATAAGTAAAGGAATCCGTTCCATTAAAGTCAGGTGCAGGAGTATAAGTATAGTCTCCTGAAGCATCCAAAGTCGCTGTCCCATTATTCGGAGCAAGAATAAAGGTAGTAGAAACCGTTAGCAAATTGCCATCAGTATCCGTATCATTGAGCAATACATTTCCTGAAACTGGTGTATCTTCGAACGTCAAGTTGTTATCGTCTTCTCCTGTTGGAGGATCATTAAATGAGCTGACAGTGATGAATACGCTTCCTGTAGAACAGGCAATGGGTATTGGATTGCCATCATCACATATGGTATAAAAAATAGTGTCTACTACGCCATTAAAATCTGATGCTGGATAAAAACTCAAGGTACCGTCAGGATTTAAGTTGATGGTTCCTTGCTCCATAGGCGGACTGTTGAGCAAAGCTAATGTTGTTAAATCCAAATTTCCATCTGTATCATAATCATTGTTTAGTATCGGAATATTAGCCGGCTGGTCCTCAAGAACAGTAACAACATCTTCTGTCAAAACAGGTGGATCATTCGTTTCATTGACCTCAAGCTGCACCTCTGCTGTAGCGCACATGCTAGGGTTTCCATCATCACATACTTTATAAATAAAGACATCAACACCAGAAAATCCATTGGATGGTGTAAAGGTAAAACTACCATCTGTATTGATCACAACCGTCCCCATCGTTGGATTTTGAACTAAAGTCGTTTCTACCGCCAAGCCATCACCATCAATGTCCGTATCATTTAGGAGTACATTGCCCGATACGGGTTCATCTTCTTCCAAGGTAATGATATCATTCACGGCTTCTGGCGCATCGTTCAAAGGATTAACCGTTATCAAAACCTCTGCAGAAGCACAGGCTACCGGCAAGGGGCTACCATCATCACAAATGGTATAGTTAAATGGTGCAACGGCTCCATTGAAATCACTCGCGGGGGTAAATGTAAGTGTACCATCAGCATTAACAACAAGGACTCCTTCGTTTGTCGGTGGAATATTCGATAAGGTTATGGAAGCGACATCAAGGCCTCCATCTATATCCGTATCATTATTTAGAATAGCAATGACGACCTCAGCATCTTCATCCGTAGCCACATTGTCAGCTTGCAAGTTAGGCGTATCATTTACCGCCGCTAGGGTAAGTGTCACAATGGCTTGAGTACAGAGCGAAGGCTGTCCATCATCACAAACGGTATAAGAAAACTCATCTTGTCCGTTAAAATTGGCATTTGGCGTATAGGTAAAATCACCATTAGGCGCTAGCACTAAGGTTCCTTGTTGCGACGCTAGGTAAGGCGTTGATTCTATGAATAAATTATTTCCATCCAGATCGGTATCATTCACCAATACATTGGCTGTAATATTTTGATCCTCTAGTGCATTGAACGCATCATCGACAGCTTGTGGAGGATCATTTTGAGAAGTAACCACGATACTCACCGTAGCCGTACTACAAAGTACAGGCAAAGGGGCTCCATCATCACAAACCGTATACGTAAAAGGAGACACATTACCCTGATAATTAAGCGCTGGTGTAAATTCTAAGGTACCATTGGGCAAAATGGCTACGCCCCCTTCACTAGGAGGGGGAAGATTAGAAAGCGTAATGGAAGAGGGATCCAAGCTGCCATCGGTATCCAAGTCATTGCCAAGAATATTAATCAAAGCTACGACATCTTCCTGAGTTGAGGCATTGTCATTATTTGCTACAGGACTATCATTGACTGCTTGAATTTCAAGACTTACAATAGCTGTCGCACATTTGCTCGGACTCCCCATATCACAGATCTCGTACTCAAATTCATCAAAACCAAAGAAATTCGGATTGGGGACGTAGGTGTATGTTCCATCAAATTGAAAAACAACCGTTCCATTGGAAGGTGCTTGAATCGGAGTCAGATTGAGTACTAGTAGGTCGCCCTCAATATCTGTATCATTCGCCAATACATTGCCAATCAAGTCTTCATCTTCTAAGCCTACCCCATTATCATCGTTCGCAATAGGCGCATCATTCTTTGTTTGTACCGTTATGGAGACGGTTGTCGTAGCGCAAAGCCCTGGCAAGGGCGTTCCATCATCACAAATGGTATAGGAGAAGTCATCTACACTCCCTGTAAAATCTACAGCAGGTGTAAAACTTAATGAACCATCTAGGTTAAGGGTTACCACACCTTGAGCGCTAGGAGGCAAATTGCTTAGCGATAAGGAAGTTACATCAAGATTGCCATCACGATCATTGTCATTTGACAATACATCCAAGAGGCTAACTTCGTCCTCGGCTATAGTAAAGACATCAGCAACAGCAAGGGGAGCATCATTGACGGGCAGTACGTTCAGGCTCACTTCTCCTAGGGCACATTGGACAGGAGAACCATTGTCACAGACTTCGTAGATAAAAATATCCGTTCCTGCATAATCTGCATTAGGCGTGTATAGAAAATCCCCATTCGGTGAAATGCTCAGACTACCACTAAAAGGCCCAATCACTGGACTTGCAGCAACAAACAAATCATTGCCATCAGGATCCATATCATTGATCAATACATTGCCAGAAGCCGTTTCTTCTTCCAACAAATCGAAAGAATCATCTCCTAAAAGCGGCACATCATTACAAGAACCGACCGTAATCGTTTCTGTTAAAGTATAGCTACATTCGTAATAATGAACGTTCAAAGTCAAGGTATGGGTTCCAGCAGGAACAATAGTCGAAAAGAAAGTTCCTGTACCCGAAGCCGGATTCCCTCCCGAAACAGACCATTGGTATATCGCTCCTGGAAGTGCATCGTTAATAGAAAAGGTAAGCGGTTGATTTACGCAAAAGCTTTGAGGTGTAACGATGTATTGTGTTGGACAAGGAATATTTTCACGCCCTGGAGTTCCATAAGGTGCATTTATAGAAGTGGAGGAAAGCCAACCATCGACTTGGCCATAAGTCGCTGAGGGATCAGACAAGGACAATGTCGGGCCATTACCGTTAGGTTCTGATGGCCAAGGGCTAACAACATCATAGGTGATTTCATTGACTAAACAACGCTCCGAAGTATAAAGCGCAATGCGTTCGCCCAAAAGACTAAATCCAAATCCTAAATCGCCTATTGCA
The DNA here is from genome assembly GCA_020631545.1 of Saprospiraceae bacterium. Taxonomy (GTDB): domain Bacteria; phylum Bacteroidota; class Bacteroidia; order Chitinophagales; family Saprospiraceae; genus JAHDHB01. The sequence goes on from JAHDHB010000203.1 coordinate 9,773, forward strand.
TTAGGAACGTGAGGGAAGACCGCCGCAAAAGAAAGAATATCTTGTGTGACCACCAAAATACTACCTGCATCAAGAATGGTCCCCGAAGGAAAAGTAAATCTTGCTCCACCGTCGTGCAACTCCCAACCAGAAATATCAACGGGTACGCTACTTAAATTAAACAGCTCTACCCAATCATCAGGATAAGGAGACAAGGGCGAGTTATAGTTGATTTCATTGATAATAACCGCAGGAAAAGAACCTTGACATAGATTTGTATTGGCTTCTCCTGGCGTGCCACCTGCATTTCCGGAAGGGGCATAACTCGTAGGCAATTCATTATCTAAAGCAGGATCCGCCAAAGAAAGAGAAGGGCCTACACCATCGGCCTGAGCAGGCCAAGGATATAGGTCATCATAGCCTACTTCATCAACAAGGCATCGTTCAGGACTTAATAGTCGAACATTCTCTCCTCCATTGCTTAAACTAAAACCAAAATTCCCTTTGTAGTTTGTAACAGAGGGGTATAACTCGGTAA